>DATJET010000239.1:0-4420 GCA_035496295.1 Gemmatimonadaceae bacterium | reverse complement strand
CCCGGGCCCGGAAAGGGATGGCGCCCGACCATCTCTTCGGGCAGGCCTAACTCCCTGCCCACCTGGCGGACTTCGTCCTTGAACAGCTCGCGCAGCGGCTCGATCAGCTTGAACGACATGCCCGGCTTGAGGCCACCCACGTTGTGGTGCGTCTTGATCGTCACCGACGGACCGCCGCGCGGCGAGATCGATTCGATCACGTCCGGATAGAGCGTGCCTTGTACCAGGTACTCGACATCCTCGCCGACGTGTGCCGCTGCGTCCTCGAACACGTCGATGAACGTGTGGCCGATCCGGCGACGCTTCTCTTCCGGGTCCTCGACGCCCGCGAGCTCCGTGAGGAATCGGTCGGCGGCGTCCACGGTCACCAGGTCTATCCCCAGGTTCGCGCGGAACGTGCGCTCCACCTGCTCGCGCTCGTGGAGACGCAAGAGGCCGTGATCGACGAAGATGCACGTGAGGCGGTCGCCGATGGCGCGGTGCACGAGTGCAGCGGCGACAGACGAATCGACGCCGCCCGAGAGGCCGCAGATCGCCCGCGCCGAGCCGACACGCTCACGGATCCGCGCGACTTCTTCCTCGATGAAAGCGCCCGTGGTCCAGCCGGGCTCGGCCTTACACTCGTTGAACAGGAAGTTCGCAATGATCTCGCCGCCGCGCGGCGTGTGCTGCACCTCGGGGTGAAACAGCACGCCCGAGATGGGACGCGACCGATGCCGAATGCCCGCGATCGGCGCGTTGGCGCTGCGCCCGATCACCTCGAAGTTAGGCGGCGGCGTCTCCACGTAATCGCCGTGGCTCGCCCAGACTGTGATGCATTCTCCGGGCGTGAATCCCGCAAACACACCCTCCGGCTTTACGATCTCGAGCTCGGCGCGGCCGTACTCGCGGCGGCCGGCGCGCCGCACGGCGCCGCCTTCCAGTTGGGCGATGAGCATCATGCCGTAGCAGATGCCCAACACGGGCGCAATGTCGAGCAGCGCCGGATCGGCTGTGGGCACGTCATCGCCGTACACCGAGTTCGGGCCGCCGCTCAGGATGATGCCCGTCGGGTGCCAGTCTCGGATCCACTGCAGCGTGCGGGTGGGCGGGTGGATCTCGCTGTACACGCGCGCCTCGCGGATGCGGCGGGCGATGAGCTGCGTGAATTGCGACCCGTAGTCGAGGATCAGGATGCGCGAAGCGCCCGACTGCGTCATGGCCTAACGGAAGGGGTTACCATCGCCACTGCTCGCCCTCGAGCGTGATGAACGTCACGTCCTTGGTGTCCAGGTCGAGGAGCGCCGCTCCCGGTGTGCCGTACAACCAGCCGCAGGCCTCGCCGGGGTTCAGTAGCAGCGTGTCGCCGGTGACATCGCGACGGCACTTGTGCGTGTAGCCGTGGATCACCACGGCGTGCCCGCTCACGGAGCGGTCGCCGACGTCGCCGATGTCGTGCACGAGCAGAATGCGCGCGCCGTTTACCTCGACGCTGTGCGGGCCCTCGTAGATCTCGGTGCCCATCCCCTTCGCGGCTTCGGCTCGCAGGCCTTCGCGGTCCCCGTCGTTGCGGCCGTACACACCGGCTAGTGCCAGGTTGGCCGCGATGATGGGACGGAGCGACCACGACGCACAGAAGTCGCCGGCGTGGAGCACGAGGCCCACGCCCGCCTCACGGAACCGCTTGGTGAATTCGGCGATCGCCGGCAGGCGATCGTGCGTGTCCGCCAGCACGCCGACGAGCATCAGACTGTCCTCCACGAAGGGTGGGCCGTCTCGTGCCGAACCAGGTCCTCGTACTGCTCGCGCGCCGTGACCACCGCAAACCGGTCGCCGTCCACCAGCACCTCGGCCGCCCGCGGCCGCGTGTTGTAGTTGGACGACATCGCGAATCCGTATGCGCCGGCGGAGCGGATGGCGAGGAGGTCGCCGGGCCGCACGTCGTCCACCTCGCGGCCCAACGCGAAGAAATCGCCGCTCTCGCACACGGGCCCGACAATGTCGGCCCGGGTCCGGCCGCCGCGCGGCCTAACGGAATCGATGCGATGGTACGCGTTGTAGTGTGACGGACGCAACAGGTCGTTCATGCCCGCGTCCGTGATCACGAACTCGCGTCCCCCGCCCTCCTTGCGATACAACACGCGCGTGAGCAGGACGCCGGCGTTGCCCACCAGGTACCGCCCCGGCTCGACGAGCAGCTTGAGCCCCGACGCCGCCGCGTGCGGCAGCACGGTGGCAGCGTACGAGTCGAGATCGATCGGATCCTCGCTGTCGTAGGTGACCGCGAGCCCGCCGCCGATGTCGAGATACCGCAGGTCGGGCGCGCCCGCAGCGCGCAGATCGTCGATCAACTCGAGCAGCCGCAGCATGCCATCGCGGTACGGGTCCACGCTCGACACCTGCGACCCGATGTGCATGTCGAGGCCGAGCAGCCGCGTGTGGTGGAGCGAGAAGGCGAGTCGCCCCACGGCGAGCGCATCGCCGTACGGCACGCCGAACTTGTCGCCGCGCTCGCCGGTGCGCGTGTAGTGGTGCGGCGTGTCCACCGAGACCTCGGGGTTCACGCGGAGCGCGACGGGCGCGGTCGCGTGCATTTCGCCCGCGATGCGGTCGAGCAGGCGGAGCTCGCCCTCCGACTCGACGTTGAACAGCAGGATCCCGGCAGCCAGCGCCTCGCGCAGCTCGCGCTCGGTCTTGCCGACGCCGCTGAACACGATGTCCGGTCCCGTTAGGCCGGCCATCCGTGCGCGGTACAGCTCGCCGCCGGACACGATGTCGACGCCCGCGCCTAACGAGTGCAGGAGCGCGAGCACGGCGACGTTCGAGTTGGCCTTGACGCTGTAGTGTATACGGTGCGGCACCGGCGCGAGCGCGCGGTCGAGCCGCGCGTATGCGTCGCGGATCGCGCCCGCGCTGTACACGAACACCGGCGTCCCCACCTCGCGCGCGATGGTCTCGAGCGACACGCCCTCGCAGGCCAGCGCGCCGTCGGCCGGCGCGAACCCCGCAGTCAGTACGCCTTCGCCCACACGGCCTCGCTGGTAGACGGACGCCCGCACTTGAGACACGTGCGCGGCGCTTCGGGTGATCGAAACTCCTCGTCCGGCAGAACGCGGATCGTTGCCTTCGTTTCTTCCTTGATCGACGCTTCGCACGCGCCATCGCCGCACCAGCCGGCGTACACGAACGCGCCCTCACCGTCCATGATCTCGCGGAACGTGTCGTAGGTGATGCCGCCGCGTATCGAGTGCGCCTCGCGGCGCGTGCGCGCGGCGGCGAGCATGTCGTCTTGGATGGTGACCAACAGCGTCTCGAGCTCGGCGGCGACATGGTCTAACGCAACCGGCTGCTTGGCTTTCGTGTCGCGGCGGACGAACACCGCTTGCGATTTCTCCAGGTCGCGGGGCCCGAGCTCGATGCGCACAGGCACGCCGCGCATTTCCCACTCGTAGTACTTGGCGCCGGGCTTCATCGTGTCGCGCGCATCCACGTGGACGCGCACGCGGCCGGCGAGCTCCGTGCGCAATGCGTGCGCGGCGCCGAGGACACGCGATTTTTCCTCGTCCGAGCGCCAGATCGGAACCACCACGGCTTCCGTGGTTGCGAGCTTGGGCGGCACGCGCAGCCCCGCGTCATCGCCGTGCGTCATGACGAGTCCGCCGATGAGGCGTGTCGACGCGCCCCAGCTCGTGTTCCAGGCGAAGTCGGTGCCGCCGCTCTCCGTCTGGAACTTGAGGTCGAACACCCGGGCGAAGTTCTGCCCGAGATTGTGTGACGTGGAGGCTTGCAGCGCCTTGTTGTCCTGCATCATCGCCTCGCACGCGTACGTGCGCAGGGCGCCCGCGAAGCGCTCGGCGTCGGTCTTCTGGCCGGTGACGACCGGCATCGCCATGAACGATTCCATGAACCGCCGGTAGATGCCTAACATCTGGCGTGCTTCGGCTTCCGCCTCATCGTGCGTGGCGTGCGCCGTGTGCCCTTCCTGCCAGAGAAACTCGAGCGTGCGCAGGAAGAGCCGCGTGCGCATCTCCCAGCGCACGACGTTGCACCACTGGTTGATGAGCAGCGGCAGATCGCGATAGCTCTGCACCCACTTGGCGAACATCGCGTAGATGATCGTTTCGGACGTTGGGCGAACGACCAACGGCTCCTCCAGTTCCTTGCCGCCGCCGCGCGTCACCACCGCGGTCTCCGGCGCGAAGCCCTCGACGTGTTGGGCCTCGCGGCGGAGAAAGCTCTCCGGGATAAAGAGCGGGAAGTACGCGTTGCGATGGCCCGTGGCCTTGAACATGTCATCCAGGGCGCGCTGCATGCGCTCCCAGATGCCGTAGCCTTCGGGGCGGATGACCATGCATCCGCGCACCGGCGAGTAGTCGGCGAGCTCGGCCCGCAGCACGACGTCGTTGTACCAGGCGCTGAAGTCTTCGGCGCGGGGTGTGAG
>DATJET010000238.1:0-4824 GCA_035496295.1 Gemmatimonadaceae bacterium | reverse complement strand
TCCAGCGGCTTGGCGACCGTCACGGACATCTCTTTCACGACTGCCTCCTGCAGTGCTGGCGCGCGATTCCGATGGGTCCGGCTACCCCGCCGATTCTACGCGCCGCTGCGGGACCTTCGCACCCCGGACCGGACCCTCGCACCCCCAGACCGGACCTTCGCACCCCCGCACCATCGCTCCTTCGCACCGCAGGCTTCCGCGTCTCTTACAGCTTAGGTTTGCCCTTAGAATTCACGACAGCGCATCATCTGTGCGCAATCACCAAACGCTGGAGCGTCGAACATGAGCCTGGACGTCAAAGGCGGCGTCGCGACCATCACCGATTTCATCCACGGAGCCAGAGTCCCGCCGGAGGCGAGCGCGCGCGCCGCGACAGCTCTCAAAGACACGATCGGCGTCATGCTGGCAGGGGTCGGCGAGCCGGCCGCGCGAATCGCGCAAGCGATGGCGAGCGAGGACGGCGTCGGGACGTGCCGCGTACTTGGCACGTCACTGCAAACCAGCCCCGAACTCGCGGCACTGGCCAATGGGGTGTCGGCGCATTCACTCGACTACGACGACATGTGTTTCGTGTCGCTCGCCCATCCGAGCTGCGCGCTGGTGCCGGCGATACTGGCAACGGGCGAGCTCGTCCACGCCCGATCCTCGGCACTTCTCGACGCGTACGTGATCGGGTTCGAGCTCGAATGCCGCCTGGGAAACGTCATGAACCCGAGGCACTACCACCAGCGCGGCTGGCACTGCACATCGTCAATCGGGACCGTGGGTGCGGCCGCGGCTGCCGCGCGCATGCTCGGTCTCGGCGCTCAGGCGACGCAGCACGCGTTGGGCATCGCGGCGTCATCGGCGTGCGGCCTGAAAGAAAACATCGGCAGCATGGTCAAACCGCTCCATGCGGGCATGGCCGCGCGCAATGGTGTAATGGCGGCACGGTTGGCGCAGCGTGGGTTCACGGCGAGTCCACACGCGATCGATGGACCACAAGGGTATCTGGTCGCCATGGACAGCGAGCGCGATTCACTCGATGCGGCGGTTGGCGATCTCGGAATTCGCTGGGAAATCCTTCATAGCGGCGTCACCGTCAAGCTCTATCCGTCATGCGCCGCGACGCATCCGCCGCTCGATGCGCTGATCGCGATGAAACGCCGCGAGCAAATCACGGCCGACCAGGTTCGGGCCATCGACGTCGAGGTCGACTCGATGACGCCGCGATTGCTCATCCATCCCGATCCTGTGACCGGGCTCGAGGCCAAGTTCAGCATGCCGTTCTGCGCCGCTGCCGCGATCGTCTACGACCGCATCGGCATCGACACGTTCGACGTCGATCACATTCGGAATCCGACAGTTCAGGCATTGATGAAGCACGTGTCGCTGCGCGCGAACGAAGAGTTTGACAAGGGCGCGCCTCTTGCGCGCGCCCGCGTCAGCGTGTACCTGCGCGAGGAACGAGTGGTGTCGCAGGCTGTCGACGGCGCGCGCGGCTATCCGGGGCGGCTGACAAATGAGGAGCTCGCGACGAAGTTCGCCGGGTGTGCGACTCGCACGTTGAGCGAGTCGGCCGCGAACGCGGCCTGGGCGGCGTTGATTTCGCTCGACGCGATTACGGACGTGCGAGAGCTCACTCGGTTGCTTGGTGCTTGACACGCGACTCGATGAAACCACCACTCCAAGGCGTCACTGTCGTCGCCGTCGAGCAGGCCGTCGCCGGACCTTTTGCAACGCGGCAACTGGCCGACCTCGGCGCGCGTGTGATCAAGATCGAGCGGCCCGATGGCGGTGATTTCGCGCGCGCGTACGACGTCACGGTGAAGGGCATGGCGAGCCACTTCGTGTGGCTGAATCGATCGAAGGAGTCGCTCACGCTGGACTTGAAGCGCCCCGAGGCCATGCGCGTGATCGAGCGGCTCCTCGAGAACGCGGACGTGTTCCTGCAGAACCTGGCGCCGGGAGCGATCGATCGTCTCGGCCTCGGTGCTGACGCGCTGCGCCGGCGCTACCCGCGCCTCATCATCTGCAACCTGTCCGGCTATGGAACCTCAGGCCCGTATGCGGACAAGAAGGCGTACGACCTCATCATCCAGAGCGAAGTCGGGATGCTTGCGGTCACCGGCACGGAGGACACGCCGAGCAAGGTCGGCGTGTCGATCGCCGACATCTCCGCCGGGGTGTACGCGTATTCGGGAATTCTCACGGCGCTGCTCGCGCGCAAGGACAGCGGAGAGGGAACGGTCGTCGACGTCGCGCTGATCGACACGCTTGGCGAGTGGATGAGTTATGCGGCGTACTACACACAATACGGCGGCACCCAGCCGCCGCGATCGGGCGCCAGCCACGCGACCATCGCGCCGTACGGCTCCTATCGCACGTGCGACGGCGCGATCATCATCGCGGTGCACAACAAGGTCGAATGGACGGAATTCTGTTCGCGCGTGCTGCAACAGCCGGCGCTGGCCGAGGACCCGCGATTCCAGACCAACGTGCTGCGCGTGCGACATCGTGAGGCACTGACCGAAGCCATCGAAGCGGTGCTGATGCACCTGCCTTCCGCCGAGGTGCTGCGTCGGCTCGAAACGGCAAGCATCGCGAACGCTCGCGTCAACTCGATTGGCGAGTATCTGCAGCACCCGCAACTCGCCGCGCGTGACTGCTGGCGTGAGATCGAATCGCCGTCGGGTCCGATCCGTGCGCTTGTCCCGCCCGTCAGGCTGCAGGACGTGGAGCCTGCGATGGGCGCGGTCCCGGCGCTCGGGCAGCACAGCCGGGCGATCCTCGAGCAGTTGCAATTCGATCGGGACACGATCGCGCGATGGGCGCGGGACGGGGTGATCTAATGATCAACTCCCAATCCCCAACTCCCAACTCCCAATCTGCGCCACGAAGAGCACGGAGCTTGTTAGCTTGTTCTTCGTGGTTGGAGAGGAGCATCAATGCTGGCGGATTTAGGACACGATCAACAGCTCGTCATTCAGACCATCCGGGAGTTCGTCGAGCGCGACGTCACGCCGGTTGCCTCGGCGATGGAGCATCGAGGCGAGTACCCGCACGGCCTCGTCGAGACGATGAAGGAGCTGGGCCTCTTTGGGTTGAACATCCCCGAGGAATACGGTGGGACGCCAGTCGATTACAGGACGTTCGCCGTTATCTTCGAGGAGCTGTCACGCGGATGGATGGCGCTCGCCGGCATCATCGGGTCGCACCTCGTGCTCGCCGACGTGCTCGTGCGCTATGGCACCGACGATCAGAAGCGCCGGTTCCTGCCACAGCTCGCCAGGGGCGAGCCGCGCGGCGGCATCTGCCTGTCGGAGCCGGGCGCAGGCACTGATTTGCAATCAATCAGCACGGTTGCGCGCCGCGACGGCGATTCGTACCGCGTCACGGGCTCGAAGATGTGGGTGACCAACGGACGCTACGGTCAGATCTTCCTGCTGCTGGCCAAGACGGATCCGGCGGCATCGCCGGCGCACCGTGGGATGAGCGCCTTCGTCATCGAGAAAGGTGCGCCCGGCCTGACCGTCGGGCGCGATATCGACAAGCTTGGATACAAGACCGTCGAGACGACCGAACTTCACTTCGACGCTTTCCCCGTCCCGGCGGAGAACCTCATCGGCGGTACGGAGGGTCTCGGCTTCAAGCACGTGATGACGGGCCTCGAAGCGGAGCGCATCAACGTGGCGGCGCGTGGCCTCGGCCTGTCGCGCGCGGCCTTCGACGAAGCCATTCGTTACGCCCAGCAACGCGTCACGTTCGGAAAGCCGATCGCGCAGCACCAGAGCATCCAGATCAAGCTCGCTGATATGGCGACGAAGATCGAAGCGTCGCGTTTGTTGATTTACTCGGCCGCGGCCAAGAAGGACCGCGGCGAACGTTGCGACCTCGAGGCGGGCATGGCCAAGCTGTTCGCGACCGATACGGCGGCCGAGGTCACGCTGGAAGCGATGAAGATCATGGGAGGCAACGGCTACTCGAAGGACTTCACCGTCGAGCGCCTCTATCGTGATGCGCCGCTCGTCGTCATCGGAGGGGGCACCAATGAGTTGCAGCGCCTGATCATCGCGAAGGGGCTGCTGGAGCGGTACAAGCAGGCATGATCGGCGCGAACGCGGTCGTCACCGGCGGCAGCGGCGGAATTGGCGTCGAGACGGCTGCGCTGCTTGCCGAGCAGGGTGTCGGCACAATCGTCATCAACGGTCGCGACAGCGAGCGCGGTGAACAGGCGCGCGCCGAGATCCTCCGTCGCGTTCCCGCCGCATCGGTCCACTTCATCGCGGCCGACGTCTCGCGCGCGCAGGGTGCGGACGAACTCTTTCGCACAGTCGCGTCGCTCATCGACGTTCCCCTGGCCGTGCTCGTGAACTGCGGCGGCGGCGACTTTGCGCCGGAACTCTTTCAGCAGATCCCGGGCGACCAGCTCGACGACATCATTCGCCACTGGCTCTCGAGCCGCATGCATTGTTGCCGCGCCGCGCTGCCGCTCATGAGCCGCGGCAGCACCATCATCAACGTCGCCTCGGACGCAGCAAAAGTCCCGACGCCAGGCGAGACCGCGATTGGCGCGGCGATGGCTGCCGTCGCGATGTTCTCGCGCACACTGGCCCTCGAGGTCAAACGCCAGGGCATTCGCGTCAACGTCGTCACACCGTCTATCGTCGAGGGCGCGCGGCTGCGTAAACGCATCGCCGCCGGTGGATTCGGCGGAAAGCTCTTCGAGAAAGCGGCCGCCGCGGCCCATCTCGGCGTCGCCACCGAGCGTGATGTGGCGGAGATGATTGGCTTTCTCGCGAGCGACCGCGCGGCTCGCGTAACAGGTCAGGTGATCAGTATCAA
>DATJET010000237.1:0-9396 GCA_035496295.1 Gemmatimonadaceae bacterium | reverse complement strand
CTCGAGGAACGGTTCCGCGGGGCCTATGCACCGAGCCCAGGCACCGTGTATCCGACCCTCACGATGCTCGAGGATTTGGGCTACGCCAAAGCAACGCAGGAAGAGGGTGGGAAGCGGATCTACGAGATCACGGCCGAGGGCCGCGCATATCTCGCCGAGAACAAGTCCACCGTAGAGGACATCTTCGAGCGGATTTCCGAGTTCGGGGCGAGCTTTTTCGGACCGGCGATGACCGAGGTCAACCGCTCGTTCAAGGACCTGGCTCGCGTCACCTACACCCTGGCATGGCGGCAGACGGCCGACGCGGAAAAGCTGCATAAGATCCGCGAGGCGCTCGACCGGGCGCGGAGGGAAATTGAAGAGATTACGGGATCCGGCGGGCAGTCCGGGACGACCGGGTCGACGGGGACGGCCGGCTAGTAACCTGCAACGCTGGACTGCGCGGTCGTTTGCGCTATGTTCCAAGGCGGGCTCTGGGTCGCGGATTTGGTCCGCGACCCGCTTTTTTCGTGTGATCCGAGCAGACGAGTCGTCGCCACGGATTTTCGCGACCGCAGGGTGAATGACCACGCTACCAATTCCTCATGGCTGCTGAACCGGCCCGCTCCGGCGCAGCCGCGCCGGCTGAAGCGGGTGGGGGAAGCCCTCCTCCCACGACAACCGGATCGTTCGCCGGGACGTTTGTGAGCCGTCCCGATCGCGAGCGTATCGAACAGCGTCCGAGGGGCCGCAAGTTAGCGATCATGTCGCTGACGGCGCTCGGCGTCGTGTTCGGCGACATCGGAACGAGTCCGCTGTACGCGATCAAGGAGTGCTTCAGTCCGTCGAGCGGGATCGCGCCCACCGCGCCTAACGTGTACGGCGCGTTGTCGCTCGTGGTGTGGGCGCTGACGCTCGTGGTGAGCGTGAAGTACCTGTCGTTCATCATGCGCGCGGACAATCGCGGCGAGGGCGGCATTCTCGCGCTGCTGGCGCTCATTCAACGCGGCCTGCGCGGACGCGTCGGCATCGTACCCGTCGCGGTGCTCATCACGCTCGGCCTGTTCGGGGCGGCGCTGCTCTACGGCGACGGCGTCATCACGCCGGCGATCACGGTGCTCGGCGCGATCGAAGGTCTGCAGGTGGCAACGCCGGTGTTCGGCCGGATGGTGGTGCCGCTCAGCGTGCTGGTGCTGTTCGTGTTGTTCCTGTTCCAGCGCCACGGGACCGACCGGATCGGCAAGGTCTTCGGCCCGGTCATGCTGCTGTGGTTCGGCAGCATCGCTGCGTTAGGCGTGGCCGAGATCGTGAAGGAGCCGGCGATCCTGCGGGCGGTCGACCCGCTGTACGGCATCCGCTTTTTCGCCGAGAACGGCTGGCAGGGCTTCTTTCTGTTAGGAGCGGTGGTTCTGGTGCTCACCGGCGCCGAGGCCCTGTACGCGGACATGGGACACTTCGGGCGGCGTCCAATTCGCGCGGCGTGGTTCGTCCTCGTGTTCCCCGCCCTGCTGCTCAACTACTTCGGCCAGGGCGCGCTGTTGCTGCGCGACGCCAGCGCGGCGAGCAATCCGTTCTTCCGCCTGGTGCCGGCGCCGCTGCTGTATCCGATGGTGGTGCTCGCAACCGCGGCCGCGGTGATCGCGTCGCAGGCACTCATCTCCGGCGCATTCTCGCTCACGCAGCAGGCCATGCAGCTCGGCTATTCGCCGCGCGTGACGATCACGCACACGTCCAAGCACGAAGCCGGCCAGATCTACATCTCGGAAGTCAACAAGGCCTTGATGGTCGGCTGCATCGGCCTGGTGCTCGGATTCCGGTCCTCGAGCGCGTTGGCCGCGGCATACGGCATCGCGGTGACCGGCACGATGGCGATCACGACGCTGCTCTTCTTCTTCATCTCACATGATGAGTGGAAGTGGTCGCTGCCGCGCGCGGGGGCGTTCCTGGCGGTGTTCCTGATCATCGACCTCGCGTTTCTCATCGCGAACGCGGTCAAGGTCGAGCACGGCGGGTGGTTCCCGCTGGTGGTCGCGGTCGCGCTGTACATCATGATGTCGACGTGGAAGCGCGGGCGGACGCTGCTCCAGGATCTGCTGCGAAGCGCGAGCCTGCCCATCGATCTCTTCCTGGAGGACGTGCGGCGCCGCAAGCCGCCGCGCGTTCCGGGCACGGCTGTGTTCATGACGTCCGACACGAACGGCGCGCCCGTCGTGCTGTTGCATCATCTCAAGCACAACAAGGTGCTGCACGAGCAGGTGATCCTGCTGTCGGTGCTCACCGCCGACGTACCGGAAGTCCCGGCGTCCGAGCGCCTGCGGCTCGATCCGTTAGGCGAAGGCTTTTACCGGGCGGTGGCGCACTTCGGGTTCATGCAGACGCCGAGCGTGAAGGAGATCCTGTCGCGGTGCGAGCCGCTGGGCCTGCGCGCGCGTCAGGCCGACACGTCGTTCTACCTCGGGCGCGAAGAGCTGATCCCCACCGGGAACACGCCGATGGCCCGGTGGCGCAAGAAGCTGTTCGTGTTCATGGGGCGCAACGCGCGGGCGGCCACGCAGTTTTTCGGCCTTCCGCCTAACCGAGTCGTCGAGCTGGGCGCGCAGATCGAATTCTGATGCACCGCGCGCTCCTGCTGTATGCAGCCGTCGCGCTCGGCGCCACGCGAGCAGCAGCACAGGAAGCCACGGACCCGCACGACGCCCAACCGGAACGGCCCACTGTCGCGACGCACGCGTACACGGTGTGGCCCGGCTGGGTGGAGCTCGAGGCCGGCGTGGAGCTCGATCGATTCGATGCAGGCGTCCACGCAGTCAGCACGCCGGCCGCACTCAAGGTGGGACTCGTCCCGCGCGTGCAGCTCGAGCTCACGGATGCATGGCTGCGGAATACGAGCGTCGGGCCGGCGCGCGATGGCGGCGGCGATCTCACCGTGGCGCTCAAGTGGCGCATCGCCGACAGCCTGCCCGTGCTGGGCTCCGTCGCGGTGCTGCCGGCAGTGAAGCTCCCCACGGGCAGCGTGCACGACGGTCTCGGCACGGGATCCACGGACGCGAAGATCACGCTGATCTCCAGCCATCAGGTGGGTCCTGTGGAGCTGGACATCAATGCGGGATATACCTGGCGGGCGAGCACCGCCCACGCGCCGCGCGACGCGACGCTGTGGACGGTGTCCGCCGGCACGCCGGTCCGCGGGATCCTCGGCTGGACCGCGGAAGTGTACGGATTTCCGGGTACCAGCGGACCGTTCGGATCCGCGCCCATCGTCGCCCTGCTCACCGGCCCGGTCTTCTCCGTTAGGCGGTGGGCCGAGCTCGACGCGGGTGTGATCGTGCCGTTGGACGGGCCGCAGGCGCACGCCCTCTACGCCGGCGGCACGTGGAACATCGGGCGCCTCTGGTGAGACGCCCGCGAATCGTCAGTGCGCCTTCACGTGCACCGTGACGCGCGAGCCCTTGCGCAGCACCACGAACGTGTTGTCCCGATCGCTATCGAGCGAGAGCTCGCTGTGGTCGCCTTCGCGCACCGCCTTGCCGTTGAGCGAGAGGATCACGTCGCCGGCCTGCAGCGGATGCCAGTCATCGCTCGCATCGAGCACGAGCAGCCCATCCTCGCTGCCCTTGCCGAAGTAGCTGCTCAGCGCGTCGCTCACCACCGACACCCGCAAGCCGCCTAACGAAAGCATGCTGCCCGGGCCGCCGCGCACCCAGCCGCTGCCGCCCCGGGTATCGTCATCGTCCCAGTCGGAGAGGCGCGAGCGCTCGACCGCCATGCGTGCCTGCATGCGCGCGAGGTCGGCCTGCTGGCGCGCCATCATCTGAGCGTCGAGCGCCGCGCGCTTCGCGTTGTCGATCTCGATCCGCATCGGACGCATCGACTCCTCGATGCCGTCCATCCCGTCGAAGCCGCGCAAGCGAACGACCGGCGCCGCCGGCGCAACCAGGCTCATGCCGTCGAACCCGCCGATGCGGATGCGCCGGCTGTGCATGTCCTTGTAGACATCGGCAGTGCGAGCCGCGGTCACCTTCACGGTCTTCATGGCGCCGTTGGCGTAGACCTGCAGCGTGATCTCGTCACCGGCTTTCTTCTGCTGCAGCTCGCGGGTGAACCGCCGCTGCTTGGCGCCTAACAGTTGGCCGCCGACGGCTTCATCCGCCGGCACGCGCAGGTCCACGCCGTCGATCGATGCAATGCGGTTCCCTTCCTCGATGCCCGCCTTGTCGGCCGGCCCGTTGTTTTCGACGCCCGTGACGAGCAGGCCCAACGTATCGCGCCTGCTGCCGCCGCCATCCAGGCTCAACCCGAGCGCGGGCCGGTCATCGTAGTCGTCGGTCGACATGCGCATCGGACGCATGGCGAGATCTTCGAGCGCCGCCGTCTTCACTTTCATGGTCTTGTACGCGCCGTCGGCGTACACCTGCAGCGTCACCTCGTCGCCCGCCTTCACCTTGCCTAACTCGCGACTGAGACGGCGTGTCATGATGCCGTCCATGTCGGGCTCGCCGGCATCGCCCGGCGAGAGCTTCAGGTTCTCGCCGTTGATCGAGGCGATGCGGTAGCCTTCGAGCAAACCCGCCTTGTCCGCCGGACTGTTCGGCGTGACGCTCTCGATCAAGAGGCCGAGCGTGTCGCGCTTGCCGCTGGCGCCGGTGCTCACGCCTAACGCAGCACGGTCCTCGTTGTCGTTGCCCATGAGACTGACGACGGTGGTCGGACCGGACGTCCGATCCTGAGCGGCGATCGGGGCGACGCTGCCCAGCACCATTGCGGCGCCGAGTACGAAATGGGTTGGACGCATACGGAAAACGCTCCTGGTGCCGGTAGAAGGGGACCTGCACCGGATGAGTCACCACCGCCGCCGGGACGGTTGCCGCGTCCGCATTCCATCGGACGCCGGCGATTGCGATATTTCGAGCCATGCCTACCGCGGCCAGCCAGACGCCTTCCAGCCCTTCGACGCCGCCGCCGGCGAGCGGACCCGAGCCGAAAGACCTGGACGCGTTCGAGCATCACTGGCAGGACGAAGCGGACGCGGCCTTTCTCTATCGCGCCCTGGCGAATGCCGAGCATGACGCGGCGAAGCGGGACCTCTATCGCCGGCTCGCGGCGGTCGAGGACCGGCACGTCACGATCTGGTCGGACCTGCTGGCTCGCGCCGGTCGGACGCCGAAGCCGTTCGTCCCGTCTGGACGCGCACGCATCCTCGCGACGTTGGGTCGCACGTTCGGTCCGCGTTTTCTGCTGCCCATGCTGCTGGCCGAGGAAGGTCGCGAAGTTCGCGGCTACCTGTCCATGCACCGCTCGCTTCCCACCGGCGGCGCAGGCAAGGGCGAAGCGCTACTACTCGCGCGCGAGTCCGCCGAGCATGCAAGCACGTTGGGCGAAATGGCGGGACGGGCTGGAGAGCCGTGGCATCGCGCCGAGTCGGGCGGTTTTCTCCGGAACGTGGTCTACGGCTTCAACGACGGCCTTACGGCCAACTTTGGACTCGTCGCGGGGATGATCGGCGCGACGGCGAGGCAGGCGCACGCGACCGTCGTGCTCGCCGGCATTGCCGGGCTCATCGCGGATGCGTTGTCGATGGGCGCCAGCGGGTACCTGGCCGCGAAGAGCGAGCAGGAAGTGTACGAGCACGAAATCGCGATGGAGCGCACCGAAGTCGAGCTCATGCCGGAAGTTGAGCGCGATGAGCTCGCGCTCATGTACGAAGCGAAGGGGATGGAGCGGACGGCGGCGCAGGAGTTGGCCACTACGGTGATGAGCGATCCCAAGCGCATGCTCGAGGAGCAGGTGCAGGAGGAGCTCAAGATCGGCGAGCAGGCCGCATCGCCGCTGCGCGAGGGATGGGTGACGGGGCTCGCGACGGCGGTTGGCGCGTTCATTCCGGTCTTTCCGTTTCTCATCATGCGGGGACTGGATGCGATGATCGCATCATTCATCATCGCGATGTTGTCACACTTTCTCGTCGGTGCGGCACGGTCGGTGTTCACGGGGCGCAGCGTGCTGCGTTCGGGCCTCGACATGTTCGTCGTTGGGCTCGGTGTTGCCGTTGCGGGATTTTACGTGGGCGAATGGGTGGCACACGCGATGCGTTGAGCATTGCCCGCGAAGAAACAGCACCATCACGAGTCATTCGCTAGTCTTTCAGTCGACGGGCGTGCGCTTCATATTGACGCGTCCTCCACATGTTCCATCGCGTCCGTGGATTCATCACAGGCCCAACTGCAACAGGCCCTCGGTGACGCGTTCGTCATAGAGCGAGAGCTCGGTGGCGGCGGGATGAGCCGGGTTTTTCTTGCCACCGAGCAGCGGTTGAAACGCCGTGTGGTGGTGAAGCTGCTGCCACCGGAGCAAGCGAGCGCGGTGAGCGCCGCACGCTTCAAGCAAGAAATCGAATTGGCGGCGCATCTCAGGCACCCGCACATCCTGCCCGTGCTGACCGCGGGCGCGCACGACGATCTCCTCTACTACGTGATGCCGTACGCGGAGAGCGAGTCGTTGCGACACCGGTTGGCGCGCGAGCGGCCGCTGGCGGTGGCGGAGGCGGTGCGCATCCTCCAGGAGATCGCCGACGCGCTCGAGTACGCCAACAATCGCGGCGTCGTGCACCGCGATGTGAAGCCGGAGAACATTTTGCTCGAGGGCGACCACGCCGCTCTCACGGATTTCGGTGTGGCGCGCGCGATCGTGACGGCGCAGGGAACCGGTCGCCTAACCGGAACCGGATTCGGGGTGGGGACGCCCGGATACATGGCGCCCGAGCAGGTGTCGGGTGAGCTGCACGTCGACGCGCGCGCCGACATCTACGCCCTTGGCGTGGTGGGCTACGAGATGCTGGCGGGCGCGCCCCCGTTCACCGGTCCGACCACGCAGGCGGTGCTGGCGGCGCATCTCCGCGATACGCCGCCGGACCTGCACGTGGTGCGCCCCGAGGTGCCGGCGGCCCTCGCACGCGCGATCACGAAGGCGTTGGCGAAGGATCCGGCCGACCGCTTCGCGACGGCGGCGGAGTTCCGCGATGCGGTGGTGGCCGGAGCCGGACCGCTCCCCAAGCGGCCGCGCGCGCTCACGCCGGTCGTGCTGGGCATCGCAGCGGGCGTCATCGTTGCGTTAGGCAGCGCCATCACCTGGTACTGGCGCACGCACCACCTGGCGCGGGTCGACCCCGATGTCGTTGCCGTAGCGCCATTCGACGTCCTGGACGACGAGCTGTCGCTCTGGCACGAGGGCATGGTCGACGTGTTGTCGCGCAACCTCGACGGAGCCGGCCCCTTGAGCAGCGTCGCCCCATCGATCGTGATTCGACACTGGACCGGCCGGGCGGACCGTCGCTCCGCGGTTGCGTTAGGCCGCAAGACCGGCGCCGGCCTGGTGGTCTACGGGTCCATCTCGCAATCGGGCACGGACTCGGTGCATGCGAGCGCCACGCTGGTCAACGTCTCGACCGGCCGCGCGATCGGCGACGTGGACGCGCAGGACGCGCAGTCGCACATCGACCGCTTGTGCGACTCGCTCAGCGTCCGACTGCTGCGCGAGCTGAGTCGCGTGAGGCGGATCGCCGTTTCGTTGGGCGGTTCGATCGGCTCCTCGTCGCTGCCGGCGATCAAGGCCTATTTGCAGGGCGAGCAATGGTACCGCGCCTCCAACTGGGATTCGGCCGAGGTGGCGTACGATCGCGCCATCGCCGCCGACAGCAACTTTGCGCTCGCCTGGCTCCGCGCCAGCTTCGTGCGCGGCTGGGAAGGCGGTATCGACGACGAACAGGGGGTGAGAGACCGGGCTCGCGCTGGCCGCCTCAATCGCGGTTTGTCGCCGCGCGACAGTCTCATTGTGGCGTTCGTTGGGCTAACGCAAGACCATGCGAACTGGGCGCAGATGATTGCCGCGGACAACGCGCTGCTCCGCCGGTATCCCAGTGACCCGGAGGTCTGGTACCTCACCGGAGAATTGCGCGAGCACTTGGGCGACGTTCCGGGCCACTATTACACGAGCGCGCAAATCATCGACGCCTTCGACCACGCGATCGCGGGCGACTCCGCGCTGGCACCGGCCTACATCCATCCAATCGAACAATCACTGGCGCTGGACGACACGGTGCGTAGCCTGCGGTACATCAATCGATACCTGGCGCTCGATTCGACGGGTGCGCAGGCCAGCGCGGTCCGCATGGTGCGGTCGCTCCTTGCGCCAGGAATTCAGGCCGCGGCCCGTGAGAACGCGATGCACGCCGCGTCGTTTCCGGAGCTGTTCTTCGCGCAAGGGCTCTTGCTCAAGTGGCCCGACTCGGCCGAGCGCGACATCGAGGCGTTGACGCTCATGAACGCGCCGGGCCGGCAGCCGCCCGGGTCGCCGAGCGACTCGATGAACCTGCGACTCGGGCTCGCGTCGGAGCTGGCGATGCGCGGCCACATACGTCGCGCACTCCTCGAGAGCGGACACGCACGGCCGCCGGGCATCATGTTCGACGCCGCGCTCGCGGGGCTCATTCCGAACGACAGCGTGGAGCCCGAAGCGACGGCACTGCTGTCGCGTCCGTCGCCGCAGTTGGCCTATGCCATTCCGTGGTGGGGTGCATCGCGCGACTCGGGCAACCTGCGGCGCGCGGCCGCCGCGTTCGACGCGATGACCGGCGCCGGATTGACCGCGCTGGACAGCGCGCTCATTTCGTTAGGCGAGCGCGAGGTGCCGGCGTACCTCGCCCTGGCCCGCCACGATTCATTGGGCGCCCTGCGCCTGCTGGCCGCCATTCCCGACTCGCTCTGCGCCCAAGTGGATTGCGCCCCGGCGCACGTCACGCAGGCGCAGCTCCTCGCGGACAGCGGCCACCGCGGCGAGGCGCTGCGGCTCTTGCCCTCACGGAACATCGCGTTCGGATCGCCGTTTTCGGTGCCCACCGAGTTGTTCCGGGCGCACTTGCTCGAATCGTTAGGCAAACGCGCCGAAGCGCTCGACGCATACACCTGGGTCACCAAGGTGTGGCGTTCGCCGGATTCCGTGCTGGTGCCGATGGTCAGCGAGGCGCGCGACGGTATCCGGCGCTTGACCACGGAGCTCGGCACCGGCCGCTCGATGCTCGATACCGCGAAGTGACGCGCTTCGCCTAACGCACGGCGATGCGCGCGACCGACGTCAGACGACCAGGTTGAGCAGCCGCCCGGCGACGAAGATCACCGTGCGCGGCGTCCCCGTCACGAACTTCGCGATGGACGGCACGGCGAGCGCCGCCGCCACCGCCTGATCCTGTTGCGTGTCGCGCGCCACGCGCACCGTCCCGCGCAGCTTGCCGTTCACCTGCACCGCGAGCTCGACCTCGTCCTCGATGGCCAGCGCCGGGTCGAACGTCGGCCACCGCGACGCGAAGATCGTTCCCGTGTGGCCTAACCGCTCCCAGAGCTCGTCCGCGATGTGCGGCGCGAACGGCGC
>DATJET010000236.1:0-2036 GCA_035496295.1 Gemmatimonadaceae bacterium | reverse complement strand
CGAACCGCGGTCATGTCCGGTCTCCAGAGAATGGACGGCGCGCGAGAAGATACCGCGCGCACCGGACGCATCAAGGTGAGGCGCCTCTACCGCATGCTCGGCCTCGCGCGCATGGTTCGCATATGACGACACGCCTCTACTATTCCGATTCGTACCTCACGGAATTCGACGCGCGCGTGGTGGAGCGCGCCGAAGACGGCCGCCGCGTGTACCTCGAGCGCACGGCCTTCTATCCGACGTCCGGCGGTCAACCGCACGACACCGGCATGCTTGGCGGCGCCTCGGTGCGCGACGTGATCGACGAAGGCGAGCGCATTGCGCACGTGCTCGACGCTCCGGTGAACGAAGACTCAGTGACGGGCCGCGTCGATTGGCCGCGCCGATTCGATCACATGCAGCAGCACACCGGACAGCATCTGTTGTCCGCGGTGGTCGCAGATCTCTTCGGTTGGGCGACAATTAGCGTGCACTTCGGCGCCGATGTGTCGACCCTCGATGTCGACATATCGACCGTCACGCCCGACCACGTCGCACGCGCCGAGCGTGCTGCGAACGAGATCGTGTTCGAGAATCGGCCCGTGACCGTGTCGTATGAGAGTGCGACAGAGGCAGAGGGATTGCGCAAGGCGACGTCGCGCGAGGGCACGCTTCGCATCGTGAGCATCGCCGATCTGGATCGCAGCGCATGCGGCGGTACGCACGTGCGCGCGACGGGTGAAATCGGACCGATTCTCATTGGTAAAGTCGACAAGGTGCGACAGTCGGCGCGGCTCGAATTCCTGTGCGGCATGCGCGCCGTTGGGCGAGCGCGTGCCGATCATGATGCGCTGTCGCGATTGGCGCAGTCGCTGTCGGCGGCGCCAAACGAGGTGGCGGATCTGGTGGCGCGACAGAGCGTGCGACTCAAGGACGCCGAGTCGCGGCTGCGTACGCTCGAGACAGAGCTCGCGGCACGTATGGCGCGTGAGCGATATGAGGCGGTGCAGGCCGACGATGCCGGTGTGCGGCGCGTGGTCGAGCGACGTGCCTCGGGCTCACTCGACGAGCTCCGTCCGCTCGCGCTCGCCACGGTGTCGCTGCCGCGTGCGGTGTTTGTCGGCGCAGTGGAATCGCCGGCGGCGCTGCTGGTCGCGGCGTCGGACGACGCCGGCCTCGACGCGGGGCGCGCGCTCAAGGCCGCGCTCGCCGACGCTGGAGGTCGCGGCGGCGGTTCGGCGCGCCTGGCGCAGGGCACGCTGCCATCGCGCGAGGCGCTCGACCGCGCGCTCGCGGCGATCGACGGAGTCCGTTAGGCGTGGGGATGCGCGGCGGCTGGCACGTCCCGTGAAGGATGGTCGTGGCTCGCGTTCACTTTCTGCAGGAGGCAGCTATGAAAATCGGTATCATTGGCGCGGGGCACATCGGGGGCAATCTGGCGCGGCGGCTCACCGCGGCCGGACACGACGTCTCGATCGCGAATTCGCGCGGGCCCGAGACGTTGGGTGACGTCGCATCGGAGACGGGCGCGAAACCAGTGCAAGTGGCGGATGCCGCCCGGGACAAGGACCTCGTGATCGTGACGATCCCGGAGAAGGGCGTGCCCGAGCTGCCCAGAGACCTGTTCGCCACAGCGAGCACGAGCACGGTGGTGGTGGACACCGGCAACTACTATCCGAAGCGCGATGGCAAGATCGCGCCGATCGAAGACGGCGAGACGGAGAGCCGCTGGGTGTCGGCGCAGTTAGGCCGACCCGTGGTGAAGGCGTTCAACACGATTTATGCGCACAACATCGTGGATCGCCCGCGGCCGAAGGGTGACGAGAAGCGGCTGGCGCTGCCCGTGGCGGGCGACGACACGCATGCGAAACAAGTCGTGATGCAGGTGATCGACCAGATCGGGTTCGACAGCGTGGATGCGGGCGGGCTGGACGATTCGTGGCGGCAGCAACCCGGCACGCCGGTCTACGGCGCAGAGCTGGATGTGAGCGGTGTGCAGCACGCGCTCGCCGAGGCGCGACAGGAGCGGCCGAAGGAATTCCGCGCCTAACGGAACACAG
>DATJET010000235.1:0-3369 GCA_035496295.1 Gemmatimonadaceae bacterium | reverse complement strand
TCGGTGGCGCTGAGCGAGATCATGTGGATCCGCATCCCGTGCAGAGCACCGAGCGCGCGGGCCATGGTCGTGCTGTCGCCGCCCAGACCGGCACCCACCATCGCGACCACGGCGCGCTGCCGCTCGAGGGACACGTCGCCTAACGCACGAAGGTCCACGAGCAGCGCGTCCAACCGCGATGGATCGTCCACCGTCACCGACACCGACACCTCCGACGTGGCCACGACGTCCACCGACGTGTGGTGGCGCTCGAACACCTCGAACAGCGTGCGCAGAAATCCCGGCGCGAGCAACATCCGCGAGGAGTTGACCTTGATCACCGTCACGCTCCCCTTGCCGGCGATCGCACTCACGGCGCGGCGTGGAGCATCGGCGGTGATGCGCGTGCCCCGCCCTTCCGGCCGCCGCGAGTTGAAGATGAACACCGGGATGCCGCGTTGCACGGCGGGCGCGATGGTGCTCGGGTGCAGAACCTTGGCGCCGAACGTGGCGAGCTCCGCGGCCTCGTCGAAGCGAATCTCCTCGATGAGTCGGGCGCCGGCCACGACCCGAGGATCGGCGGTGAGCATGCCGTCCACGTCGGTCCAGATCTCGATGGCCTCCGCGCCTAACGCTGCACCGAGCAGCGCGGCGCTGAAATCGCCCCCGCCGCGGCCGATGGTGGTGGTGACGCCAGTCGGCGACCGACCGATGAAACCGCCCACCACCGGAATGCGTCCATGTGCGAGCATGGGCCCGATCACGCGGCGCGCGCACTCGGTGATCGCGTCCAGGTCCGGCACGGCGCGGGTATGCAGCTCGTCGGTGACCATGACGTCGCGTGCGTCGACGAGCTCGACGGCGAGATCGTAGCGGCGAAAGGCGGCATGGACGAGCGCGGCCGACAGCAGCTCGCCGTAGGCGGCGATGGCGTCGAGGCTGCGCGGCGTGAGGTGGCCCAGCACCGAGAGCGCCTCGGAGAGGCTGGCGAGCTCGTCGCACATGGCGCTGAGCTCGGCACGGACCTCATCCGCGTCGCCGCCGTCGCCTAACAGTGCTTGTGCCTCGGATAAGTGGCGATCGCGCAGGCCTTCGATCCCGCGGAGCGCGACGATCAGCTGGCCCCGCGCCGCCTGCTCGGCCGCCGCGAGCAGCTCGTTGGTCGCGCGCGCCAGCGCCGAGACGACCACGACCGGTCGGCGGGTGGCGCGGCTCCTGGTGATGGCCGCCGCGCGGGCGATCGCCGCGGCGTCGGCCACCGAGGTGCCGCCGAACTTGACGACGATCACGCGCCGAGGAGCCCGCGCGCGACGAGGAGCTCGGCGTTGAGCACCGACGCACCGGCGGCGCCGCGAATCGTGTTGTGGCCTAACGCGACGAGCCGCAGGTCGAGGATGGGGTCGCGGCGCACGCGCCCGATCGTGATGCGCATGCCGCCGCCGGCGTCGGCGTCACGCCTGGGCTGGGGCCGGTCGATGTCGCGCGTCACCGTGATCGGTGGAACCGGCGCGGACGGCAACCGGAGCGAATCGATGGCGCCGCGCCAACCCTCGTAGACCGCCACGGCTGCGTCGGCGTCGGCCGAGCGGGCGAGGCCCACCGCCAGACACACGGTGTGTCCGTGCTCCACGGGGACGCGCGTCACCTGGGCGCTCACTGTCATCGTCGCCGGGACTATGCCGTCCCCGCCTAACGAGCCGAGCAGTTTGAGCGTCTCCGTTTCGATCTTGTCTTCTTCGCCGCCGCCGATGTACGGGATCACGTTGCCGAGGATGTCGAGCGACGGCACACCAGGATAGCCCGCGCCGGACACGGCCTGCAGCGTCGTCACGAACACCTTCGCCACGCCGAATGCCTGGTGGAGCGGCGCGAGCGCGAGCGCGACGACCATCGTCGAGCAGTTCGAGTTCGTGATGATCGCACCCGTCCAGCCGCGGCGCTCGCGCTGGCGGTCGAGCAGCGCGAGGTGGTCGGGGTTCACCTCGGGGATGAGGAGCGGGACGTCCGGCTCGAGGCGATACGCGCGCGCGTTGCTGAGCACGAATCGGCCCGCGTGCGCGAAGACGGGTTCGACGTCCGCGGCCGCGGCTACGTCGAGCGCCGAAAAGACGAGCGGCGCGTCGATGCACGCCGGATCGCACGGGACCACGGGCAGCGCGGCGACGCGCGCCGGCATCTCGCTGCCTAACCAATGCGCCGCCTCGCCGTACGGCTTGCCGGCGGAGCGCTCGGACGCCGCGACCGCGCGGAGGTCGAACCACGGGTGCCCGTCGAGCAGCCGCACGAACGTCTGCCCAACGGCGCCGGTCGCGCCTAACACAGCGACCGGAATGCGCCGCGCGGGGGGCGAAGCCGGCGCGCTCGTGGTCACGCGAGGAGCGCGCGCACGATGCGCACGTACGAGTCGACCGCCGCGCGCAGCTCGCGGACGTCGATGAACTCGCGCGGCGTGTGCGCGACGTGGATCGACCCCGGACCGAAGAGCAGCGGCGTGCCCCACCGCGACAGCAACGGGATATCGGTCGTGAACGCGACCGGCGCGGAGCGAAATCCTGGAATCGTATGGAAGCGCATGGCCGGAATGTGCGAGCCGTACTCGATCTCCGCACGACCGTCCGCCCAGCGCTCCACCATGCGCTTGATCGGCTCGACGTCGCCCACGAGACGGAACATGAGCTCACAGTCCGCACGTTCGGGGATGATGTTCGCCTCGGTTCCGCCGCGCAGGGTCCCGATGTTCACCGTCGTGTCGCCCAACACCGGATCGCGCGGCAGGTCGAGTTTGCGCAGTGTGGGCAGGAGGTCGAGCATGGGCTCGATGGCAGAGCGGCCGAGCTCCGGGTATGCAGAGTGTGCGGGAATTCCGGTCGTTCGCAGGTACACGCGAAGTGATCCCTTAGCGCCCGATGCAAGTGTGCTCTCGGTGGGCTCGCCATTGACCAGAAACCGGCTCGTGGCAGCCAGATGATTGGCCGCGCGCGCCCCGTCCGATCCGCGCTCCTCGCCGACCACGAACAGCAGGTCGACGCGTTGCTCGTTCTCGGTCGCGAGCTGATCAGCCGCCACGAGCATGGAGGCGGCTATGCCCTTGGCGTCGCACGCGCCACGGCCCTGGAGGTGATCGCCCTCGAGGGTCGGACGGACGAATGGGGGAACGGTGTCGAGGTGGGTGGAGAGGGTTACGCCGCCGCCGGCGCGGGACGCCCAGACGTTTCCGCGGCCCTTCGTGACCTCCTGCACGGTCACGTTCCACCCTCGCGCCACAAGCCAGCGGGCGACGAAATCGACGGCGCGCCCCTCGTCACCGGATGCGGATTCAATGGCCATGAGCTCGGCGGCGAGCGCGACGACGTCGGTCATGGCGCAACAAACTAGTCCGACCTGCAATGC
>DATJET010000234.1:0-6729 GCA_035496295.1 Gemmatimonadaceae bacterium | reverse complement strand
CACGGCATGAGCGACGATGATGCCTCGCTCGAGGCGCGCCGCCGGTTCGGCAATACCACCGCGGTCACCGAGCGCACGCGCGACCGCGACGTCGTGCTGTGGCTCGAGTCGCTGCTCGCCGACACCCGCTACGCGGCGCGTACGCTGATCGCCAACCCGGGCTTCACCGCCGTCGCCGTTCTCTCGCTTGCGTTAGGACTGGGCGCCAACACCGCGATCTTCACGCTCGCCAACACGGTGGTCCTCCGGTCGTTGCCGGTGCGCGATCCGCAGCAGCTCGTGCTCGTGGACATCCGGGACACCAAGCACACAGCGGATAAGGGTGATCCGTACTTCACCAACCCGATTTGGGAAGAGATACGAGACCACACCCACGTGTTGTCCGGCTCGTTCGCCTACGCCAACCGGACCTTCAACCTGGCAAACGGCGGCATTGTGCGGCACGCGACCGGCGCGGTGGTGAGCGGCGCGTTCTTCAACGTGCTCGGCGTGCGCGCAGTCGCCGGACGCCTCTTCGGCCCGAGCGAGGACGTGCGGGGTTGCTCCGGTGTGGCCGTCGTGAGCGGCGGCTTCGCCGAGCGCGAGCTCGGGGGCGCAGCGAGCGCCGTTGGGCGCACCCTGTCGCTCGACGGACATCCGGTGCCGGTCGTCGGCGTCGCCGATCCGCGCTTCTTCGGCATCGAAGTCGGTCGCAAGGCCGATGTGTTCGTCCCGTTGTGCTCCGTCGACCTGTTCGATGGGCCGCACGCCCTCGATGAGCGCTCGCGGTGGTACCTCGAGGTGATGGGCCGAGCGCCCGGCCTAACGCCGGAGATGGTGAGCGCCAGGCTGTCCGCAGCCGCGCCGGCCATCTTCCAGGCGACACTTCCAGCCGATTGGTCGAAGGCGAGTCAAACGCACTATCTGTCCCAGGTGTTCGGCGTACGTGCGGCCGCCAGCGGCCTGTCCGAGCTGCGCAATCAGTACGCACACCCGTTGTGGCTGCTCATGGCGGCTGTCGGCGTCGTGTTGATGATTGCCTGCGTGAACATCGCGAACTTGCTGCTGGCGCGCGGCGCGGCGCGGCAACGCGAGATCGCCATCCGTCTGTCGCTCGGCGCCGGCCGTTCACGCGTCATCCGGCAGCTCTTGAGCGAGAGCGTGCTGCTCGCGCTGATCGGCGCCGCGTTGGGCGCGGTGTTCGCGCACTGGGCGGACCGCGTGATCGTGGCGTGGATCTCCACGCGGCACGAACCCGCGCTGCTGGATCTGTCGATCGATTGGCGCGTCCTCGGCTTCACGATCGTCGCTGCGTTAGTCACGGCGGGGTTCTTCGGCCTGCTGCCCGCGTGGCGCGCTACCCGTGTCGACCCACAGACCATGATGAAGTCCGGCGGTCGGAGCATTGCCGGCAGTCGCCGCCAGCGCATCAGCCGGCCGCTCGTCGCCGCGCAGCTCGCGCTCTCGTTGGCGCTGGTCACGGGCGCGGGTCTGCTGCTCACGACGTTCCGGAATCTCGACGAGGTGGACCCCGGCTTCCGTCGCGAGGGCGTCTACATCGTGCAGACCGATTTCGCCCACGCGGCGTCCGATACGGCGCGACAGCCCATCATGGAGCGGGAAGTATTGCAACGACTCGCCGCGATTCCCGGCGTGAGGAGCGTGAGTCAATCCGCGTTCACACCGATGAGCGGAGCGGGCTGGAACGATTTCATCCTGACGCCTGGCTATTCCGCCCACGACGACAAGGACTCACTCTCGTACTTCAATGAGGTGGGCGCCACGTTCTTCTCGACGATGGGCACGCCGCTTCTGTCGGGCCGCACGTTCCGCGAAGGCGACGGCGATGTTCCAACCACGCCGGCGATCGTCACGCGCACCATGGCGCGCCACTTCTTCGGCGTCGACAACCCGATTGGCCGCACGTTTCGGACGCCCGTGGCAGACTCGGCGTCGGCGCCGAACGAGATCGTTGGCGTCGTCGGCGACAGCAAGTACCACACGCTCGATGAGACGACGCAGCCGATCGTCTATCTTCCGTTAGGCGCAAAGGGCGGCATCCGGGGATGGACGCAGTGGAACTATGAGCTGCGCAGCGATCTGCCCATGTCGACCATCCTGCCGGCGGCGCGCGACGCCATCGTCGGTGTGAGCCCAACCATCGAGCTCGACGCCACCACGCTGTCGGCGCAGATCCACGCAACGCTCGCGCGTCCGCGCTTGCTCGCCACGTTGTCCGGCTTCTTCGGCGCCCTCGCGCTCGTGCTCGCCGTGGTTGGCCTCTACGGTACCTTGGCCTATGACGTCACACGTCGCCGCAACGAGATCGGGATTCGCATGGCGCTTGGGGCCGCGTGGCGGGACGTGATTCGTCTCGTGCTCGGAGACGCGGGTCGGATCGTGGCGGCCGGCATTGTCGTCGGCGCGGTGCTCTCGCTCGTCGGATCGCGATTCGTGTCGTCACTCCTTTATGGTGTGGCGCCACAAGACGTTCGCACGCTGGTCGGGGCGATCCTGATCCTTGCCTGCACGGCGCTGATCGCCACGTTGCTCCCGGCGTGGCGGGCTGCGCGGACGGATCCGACCGAAGCGCTGCGCGAGGAATAGCCGGGCGCCGGTCCCTGGCCCGCGGCGAAACCCGGCCGCTTGTAACGCGGCCCGCCGACGGTCAGTTTTCACGGGCTATGCCCGACGAGCGGCTGATCGTTCGCGGCGCCCGCGAACACAATCTCAAGAACATCGACATCGCGATTCCCCGCGACCGATTGACCGTGATCACCGGCCTGTCGGGATCGGGGAAGTCGTCGCTCGCCTTCGACACGATCTACGCCGAGGGACAGCGGCGCTATGTCGAATCGCTGTCGGCGTACGCACGACAGTTCCTGGGCCTCATGGAGAAGCCCGACGTCGATGCGATCGAGGGCTTGTCGCCAGCGATCTCGATCGAGCAGAAGTCGGCGGGACACAACCCGCGCTCCACGGTCGGCACGGTCACCGAGATCTACGACTACCTGCGGCTTTTGTACGCCCGCGTCGGAACACCGCACTGCCCCAACTGCGGTCGGCCGGTGGAGCGGCAGAGCGCGACGCAGATTGCCGACAATATTCTGTCGTGGCCCGCGAACACGCGCATCGAGGTGCTGGCGCCTCTCGTCCGCGGACGAAAGGGCGAGTTCCGCGACCTGCTCGAGTCCGCGCGCAAGCAAGGCTTCGTGCGCGCGATGATCGACGGCAAGGCGGTCGAGCTGGCGAATCCGCCGAAGCTGGCCAAGACGGTCAACCACAGCATCTCGGTGATCGTCGATCGCCTCACGGTGCGCGAGGAGGATCGCGGCCGCCTAACGGACTCGCTCGAGACGGCGCTCAAGTTGGCCGACGGGCTCGTCGAGGTGGTGCGCCACGGCGGCGGCGATGGGTCGTCGGCGTCCCAGATTTTTTCCGAGCGGTACGGGTGCCCGGAGTGCGGCATCTCGCTCACCGAGCTCGAGCCCCGCCAGTTCTCGTTCAACTCGCCCTTCGGCGCGTGTGCCGAGTGCGGTGGGTTAGGCACGCGGCGCGAAGTGAACGAGGAGCTGATCCTGGGCGACGCGCGGATCTCGATCCTCGAAGGCGTCATCCTGCCGTGGGGCGAGCCCGCGGGTCACTTGCGCAAGTCCGTGCTCCCCGCGCTCGCCAAGCAGTACAAGTTCGACCTCAACACACCGTGGGGCGATTTGCCGCAGAAGGTGCGCGACGTGGTGTTGTACGGCGCCGCGGGCCGCAAGATGACGTTCCAGTTGGACACCGAGAAATTCCACGGCGAATACCAGGGCGCATGGGAAGGCGTGCTCTCGCTCGTGCAGCGCCGTTACCGCGAGACGACCTCGGATGCGGTGCGCGTCGAGCTCGAGGAGTTCATGGTCGAAGCGCCGTGCACGGCGTGCGGCGGACGCCGGCTCAAGCCGGAGTCGCTCGCCGTGACCGTCGGCGGCAAGAACATCGGCGAGCTGGTCGAGCTGTCCGTCACGGCAACGCTCCGGTTCCTGGAATCGCTGCCGCTCAGGTCTAACGGAAGGCCGGGCCTCGATGCGTCGATCGCGGGTCCCATTCTCAAGGAAGTGCGCGAGCGCCTGCGGTTCCTCGCCGACGTGGGGCTCGACTACCTGACGCTCAGCCGCTCTGCCGAATCGTTGTCGGGCGGCGAGGCCCAACGCATCCGGTTGGCCACGCAGATCGGGTCGCGTCTCGTCGGCGTGTTGTACATTCTCGACGAGCCGTCGATCGGTCTGCACCAGCGCGACAACGCACGGCTCCTCGCCACGCTGCGGCAACTCCGCGACCTCGGCAACACGGTCATCGTGGTCGAGCACGATGAAGAAACGATGCGCGAAGCCGACCACCTCATCGACCTCGGACCCGGAGCGGGCCGGCACGGCGGCGAGGTGGTCGCGCAGGGCACGGTCGAGGAAGTGTCGCGCAATCCGAAGTCGCTCACGGGACGATACTTGAGCGGCCAACTGCGCATCGACGTGCCCGCGCCGGCTGAGCGGCGCCAGCCCCAGCGCGGCCGCGTGCTGCGCGTCGAGGGGGCGCGGGCGCACAACCTCTCGAACCTCGACGTCGAGTTTCCGTTAGGACTGTTCGTCGCCGTCACCGGTGTCTCCGGCTCGGGCAAGTCGACGCTCGTCGAAGACATCGTGCACCGGTCGCTCGCGCGGCACTTCTATCGCGCTCGGCTCATCCCCGGCGAGCACGGCCGCATCCTCGGCCTCGAGCACATCGACAAGGTCATCGACATCGACCAGAGTCCGATCGGCCGAACGCCGCGCAGCAACCCGGCCACGTACACCGGCTTGTTCACGCCCATCCGTGAGCTGTTCGCCGAGTTGCCCGACGCGAAGATCCGCGGCTATGGTCCGGGTCGGTTTTCGTTCAACGTGAAGGGCGGCCGCTGCGAGGCGTGCCAGGGCGACGGCCTCGTGAAGATCGAGATGCACTTTCTCCCGGACGTGTACGTCCCGTGCGAGGTGTGCAAGGGCAAGCGCTACAACCGCGAGACCCTCGAGGTGCGGTTCCGCGGCGCGTCGATCGCCGACGTGCTCGACATGACCGTCGAGGATGCCGCAACCTTTTTCGCCAACCAGCCCCGCGTTAGGCAGAAGCTCGAGACGCTGGTCGACGTCGGCCTGGGCTACGTGCACCTGGGCCAGAGCGCCACCACGCTCTCAGGCGGCGAGGCCCAACGCGTGAAGCTCGCGACGGAGCTCTCCAAGCGCGACACCGGCCGCACGTTCTACATCCTCGACGAGCCGACGACGGGTCTCCACTTCGAGGATGTCCGCCTGCTACTTCGCGTGCTGCACCGGTTGGTCGACAAGGGGAACACGGTTCTCGTGATCGAGCACAACCTCGACGTGATCAAAACCGCGGACTGGATCATCGACCTCGGCCCCGAGGGCGGGGCCAACGGCGGCAAGATCATCGCGACCGGCACGCCCGAGCAAGTGGCCCAAACGCCGGGCTCCTCGACCGGCGACTTTCTCCGCAGGGTGCTAACGCAGCCGGCGAAGGCAACGGCGACGCGAACGCGAAGTCGCCGAGTCGAAGCGGAAACGGCGAGGCAATGATGGAGAGCCGCCCCATTCCCTATTCGCTATTCCCCAAGCGCGCGCGAACGCGCGCTTCCCTCGAGTAATGGTCTCCATTCTCGATATCATCGGCCCGATCATGGTCGGCCCGTCCTCGTCGCACACGGCCGGGGCTTGCCGCATTGGATTGCTCACGCGCATGCTGGTAGGCGGCACGCCCGAACGCGCGCGCATCGAGCTCCACGGCTCGTTCGCCCGCACCGGCGAGGGACACGGCACCGATAAAGCGATCGCCGGCGGACTGTTAGGCATGCGTCCCGACGACGAGCGCCTCCGCGATGCGCTCGACATCATGGAGCGCGAGGGCCTCGACTACACCTTCGAGAAGACGTCGCTCGACGATGACGCGCACCCCAACACGACCCGCATCACGGCACTGCACGGCGGCTTCGAAGCCGTCGTCGTCGGCTCGTCGTTAGGCGCCGGTCGTATCCGCCTCACCGAAGTCGACGGCTTTCCCGTCGACATCTCGGGCAGCCTCCCCACACTCGTCCTCGTCGCCGAAGACCGGCCCGGATCCATCGCCCGCATCGCCGGCGTCCTCGCCGACGAGCGCATCAACCTCGCCACCATGCGCGTCACGCGAAAGGAACGCGGCGGCGACGCCTTCATGGTGATCGAGCTCGACGACGCGCCGAGTGCCGAAGCGACGACCCGGATCGGCGGCCTGGAGTGGGTACGCTGGGTCCGCGCGCTGGAAAAAGTAGGAGCCTAACGCAATGTTCCGCTCGCTGGCCGACGCCATCGCCGCTGCCGAATCGCGCGGCGCGTCGCTGTCCGACGTCGCCCTCGACGCGGAATCCAAAGACCAGGGTCGCGACCGCGCCAGTATCCGCGCCGCCCTCGAGCGCGCCCTCCGGGTGATGCGCGGTGCCGTCACCCGCGGTATGGAAGGCGATCTGCACTCCGCCTCCGGCCTGGTCGGGGGCGATGCCGCCAAGGTACGAGCCAGCCATGCTGGTCCGCTCGCGGACACACCATTTCACGACATCCTGGCGCGCGCACTCGCGGTGCAGGAAGTGAACGCGGCGATGGGCGTCATCGTCGCCGCGCCAACCGCCGGCGGAGCCGGCGTGCTGCCCGCGGTCCTCACCGGACTCGCCGACGCACGCGGCATGGACGA
>DATJET010000233.1:0-2511 GCA_035496295.1 Gemmatimonadaceae bacterium | reverse complement strand
CCCGAGCCGGCCGCGGCTCGGGCGGCGGCGCGATGGGGTTTCCGGTTTCGCCTAACCACGCCCCCGGCCGCACGCTGAGGCGTGCGGCCGCCTCGCCGTAGCCCAGGTACACCTCGCGGGCCCGGCGCGCAAAGACGCGCGTCGTCATGCCCGGGTAGCTGTTCTGCTCCTGCAGCACGATGGGAACCCGCTCCCACACCCCACGGGCCAGCGCCGCGCCCGATGCATACCCGCCGGTCCCTACCACCAGCCCCGGGCGCTCGACGCGCACGATCTCGCCTAACGACCGCCACGCGCTCGAGAGGCCGGCCACCATACGCCAGCTCCGCCACGGGCGCGACCGATACAAGGGGTGCAGGTCGAGCAGGCGATACGGGAAGCCGGCGGACGGCAGCACGTCGCGCTCCACTCCGCGCTCGGCCCCGATGAAAAACGGTTCCACATCGGGGCGCTCGCGCACCAGCGCGCGCGCGATCGCGAGGCCCGGATACAAATGCCCGCCGGTACCGCCGCCGGCGAACAGCACTCTCACGCCGCGGTGACTCCGAGCGGATCCGTCGCGTGCGACCCTACCACGCGCTCGTTGACGCTCCCGATGTTCACCAGAATCCCGGTCATGAGAATCGACAGCACCAGATTCGTCCGCCCGTACGAGATGAATGGGAGCGTGAGGCCGGTGGTCGGCAACAGACCGATCACCACGCCGATGTGCAGGAACGCCGTGCTCACGGTGTCGAACACGATGCCGATGGCCAGCAGCTGCTGGAACGGCGTCCGTGCCTGCTTGGCGATGCGAAAGCCCAACCAGCCGTAGATCGCGAACGCGAGCGTCACGGCCACGATGCCTAACCATCCCCACTCCTCGCCAATGTTGCTCCCGATGAAATCGTTGTACGGAAACGGCACGAAGCCGAGCTGCTGGCGGCCCTGCCCGAATCCGACGCCCCACAACCCGCCCGAGCCCACGGCGATGAGCGACTGCTTGAGCTGATAGCCCACCACTTCCGGCGCATGACCGGGATTGAAGAACGATGTCATGCGCAGGAGCGCGTACTGCACCTTTTCCAGCTCGTGCCAGAAGAGCGGGATGGCGATCACACACAAGAGCACCACGTGGCCGATGCGCACGCCGCCGGCAAACAACACGACGCCCATGATCAACGTGAACGTCATGGCCATCGAGAGATCGGGCTCGAGCAGCACGAGGATGTTGAGCACGGCCAGCACGAGCAGGAACGGCAGCAGCCCCTTCGTAAGGCGTCGCATGAGATCGCCCTTCTTCACGACGAGCATTGCGGTCCACACGACCACGGCGAGCTTGGCCAATTCCGACGACTGAAACGCGAACCCGATATTGACCCACCGCCGCGACCCGTTGATGCGCGGCGCGATGGCGCCGGTGAACGGCAGCACGGGAATAAGTAGCATTAAGATGCTGAATCCCATGATCGGCCATGCCCATCCGCGCCAGCGCTCGGCGTCGACCTTGGCCGCGATGGCGAACAGTACGACCCCGATGCCGATGCCGCCCAACTGTCGCATGAGAAAGAACGTGCTCGAATGGCCGTCGCGTTGGGCGACGACCGCGCTGGCGCTGTACAACACGGCGACGCCGAACGCGAGCAGTGCCGCCGTCACGATGACCAGCGCGCGCGCGTCCACGCCCATGCGCCAGCGGCGGCGTCCGCCCTGCACCGCCACGCTGCGCGTCGCGCGTGAGGCGCCCGCGACCGCCGCGCTCCCGCCTGTGGTCCGTGCCCTCACGTGGCCGCTCCGTCCTTCGCCATGGCCAACTTCCGAAACGTCGCACCGCGCTCGGCGTAGTTGGTGAACATGTCGTAGCTCGAGCAGGCTGGGGACAGCAGCACCACGTCGCCGGGCTGGGCGAGCGACCGCGCCTTGGCGATCACGCTCTCGAAGTCCGAGCCCATTCGGACGAGCGGCACCACGCCCTCGAGATCGTGCGCGACCGTCGGCCCGGCCTCGCCGTACGCGATCACGGCGCGTCCGATGCGCCTGAGCGGCTCGGCGAGCGCGGTATAGGGCTCGCCCTTGTGCCGTCCGCCTAACAGAAGAACCGTCGGGCGCGTCATGCCCGCGATCGCGACCAGCGTCGAGCTGACGTTGGTCGCCTTGGAATCATTGATCCAGAGCACGCCGCCCACCTCGCCCACGCTCTCCAGCCGGTGCGGCAGCGCCGCGAACGCCTTGAGTCCGGCGGCGATCCGGGCGCGCGACGTCGCAGTCGCATGCGCCGGATCGGCGATCATCACGGCGAGTGATGCCGCGAGCGCGTTGGCCACGTTGTGGTCGCCGAACAGCGCGAGCTCGCGCCGCGGCAACAGCGGCGCGCCTAACACGACGAGCGCGTCCGCCGACCGGTCGTAGTACGCATCCGCCTGCCGCGCGAGGCTGAACTCCACCACGCCCGCCAGCGGCCGCGAGGACCCCGATGCTGCCGCGCCGGCCCGGCGTGCGCCGGCCACCGACCGCACGAGCCGCTCCACCTCG
>DATJET010000232.1:0-2817 GCA_035496295.1 Gemmatimonadaceae bacterium | reverse complement strand
CTGCTCGCGGGCGTGGCGTACTTCGTCGCGGTCACGCTGGGCATTCACCACAGCACGACGTTCTCGCACGGCCTGATCGACTACGTCGTGTTGTACCCGAACTCGCAGCGCGGGTGGTGGCTGATCCCGCTCGGGCTCGTGTGGGCCGGCGTGTACTATGTGCTGTTCACGACGCTCATTCACCGGATGCATCTCAAGACGCCCGGCCGCGAGGTCGAGGCCGCCGAGGCGGCGACCGCGGACGCGGGAGCTGCAGTTCCGGTGGAGGTGCCCGCGGGTGCCGCGGCGGATGGCATGGCGCCGCGCCTCGTCGCGGCGTTCGGCGGTGCCGCGAACATCCGGAGTCTCGATGCGTGCATAACGCGGCTCCGCGTGGAGCTCGCGGATGTCTCGCGTGCAAGCCCGGAGGCGCTCAAGGCGCTTGGCGCCGCGGGAGTCATGAAGGTCGGGAGCGGCATGCAAGCCATCTTCGGTACGCGGTCGGAAAACCTGAAGACCGACATGGAGGATTACATGAAGTCCGCGGGTGCGGTGGTGGCGGCGCCGCCCGTCTCCACGCCGGGAACCGTGAGTCCAGCGGTCACGGTCACGCCCGGGCACCGCGCGCGAGCCGCGGCACTCGCCGCGGCACTCGGTGGCAACGACAACATCGAGTCCGTGGAGGCGGTGGCGATTACGCGACTGCGTGTCGCGCTCGGCGACGAGGGGCGAATCGACGAGCGGGCGCTCGAGCGAGCGGGAGCCGGCGGTGTCATGCGCGTGTCGGATCGTGTGGTGCACGTGATCGTTGGGGAGGACGCCGCGGGGCTCGCGGCAGCTATGGCGACCGGGGCGGCGCCGGCGACGGTGCGCTGACCGTCGTGGCATCGACAATCCGGCTCGTGTGCATCGACGTCGACGGCACGCTGGTCGGCTCGGGAGGTGCGGTCAACGAGCGTGTATGGCCCGCGGCCGCCAGGGCACGTGAGGCCGGCGTTGCACTGGCCGTCTGCTCCGGGCGGCCAGGCTTCGGCGTCACGCGCGCGCTGGCGGCGCAAGTCGACCCGTCGGGCTGGCACTGCTTTCAGAACGGTGCCAGCGTCGTCCATCTGGGGAGCGGTCAATCGCGCTCGGCGGCGCTGCCGCCTAACGCCGTGGCGATGCTCATCGAGCGCGCACGCCGCGGCAATCGACCGCTCGAGCTGTACTCCGACGCCGAGTATGTCACGGAGTGCGATGCCGAAATTCTGCGGCGGCACGCCGGCTTTCTCGGCGTCCCGTTCGCGCCACGCGCGTACGAGTCGCTGCGCGGCGCGGTGGTGCGAGGGCAGTGGCTCCTCACGCATGAGGAAGCCCCGGCGGTCCTGGCGGAACCACATCCGGAGCTCGAGGTGTCGCCATCGCTTGCGCCGGCAATGCCGGACGGGGTCTTCGTGAACCTGACGTCCACGGGCGTGGACAAGGGGTACGCCGTGCGGATCATCGCGGCCCAGTGCGGCGTGGAGCTCGAGGACGTGATGTATGTTGGCGATGGGTTCAACGACACGCCGGCGATGCGGATCGTCGGACACCCCGTGGCCATGGGCAACGCCGAAGAGGTCGCGCGGGAGCTCGCGTCGCGATCGGTGGGCACGGTGGACGACGGTGGCCTCGCGGACGCATTGGAGCTCGCAATCGACGGCGTGCGTTAGGCGGAAGGATGGCCGACGCACGGGTGGAAGCGCTCTTGGCCGCGCTGACGCTGGATGAAAAGATCTCGCTCGTGCGCGGCGGCATGCCCGGCGTCATGGGGCCGTCACCGGCCGACCCGTTAGGCGAGGTCGGGTACCTTCCTGGCATCCCTCGACTCGGGATTCCACCGCTCCGTCTCACCGATGGACCGGCCGGCGTGCGAATCACGCCTCCCACGACCGCGTTGCCCGCGCCGGTGGCGCTGGCCGCCACGTTCAGCATCGAGCTTGCGGAGCGCTACGGGCGCGTGCTCGGACACGAGTCGCGCGCGATGCGGCAGGATGTGATCTACGCACCCATGCTGAACATCGTCCGTGTACCGCAGGCCGGTCGTAACTTCGAGACGCTGGGGGAAGACCCCACGCTCACAACCCAGCTCGCCGTCGCGCAGGTGCGCGCGATTCAACACGAGGGCGTGATCGCCACGGCGAAGCACTTCGCGGCGAACAACCAGGAGAACGAGCGACAGTCCATCGACGCCGTGGTGGATGAGCGGACGCTCCGAGAGATCGAGTTCCCCGCGTTCGAGGCAGCCGTGAAGGCCGGCGTGGGCTCGGTCATGTGCGCGTACAACCGCCTGAACGGGACGTTCGCGTGTGAGCATTCCGTGCTCCTCACGGACATTCTGCGCTGGGAATGGGGATTCGACGGCTTCGTCGTGTCGGATTACGGGGCCAACCACACGACGGTCGAGTCGCTGCAGGCCGGGATGGACATCGAGTTCATGAGCGACCGGTTCGCGGCGCTGAAGGGTTCAGTGGCGCTGGGCAGCCTCCCCGAGGCGGTGCTGACTGAAACGGCTCGCCGCATCCTGCGGACGATGGACCGCTTCGGGCTGCTGGCGACCGCATCGCCGACCGGCGGGCGCGTCGTCGAGCGCGAACGCCCGACACTGGACGTGCTTGGCAGCGCCCAGGTGGCACGTGAGGTTGCGACGCAGGGTGCCGTGCTGCTCAAGAACACCGGCGCACTGCCGCTCGGCCCGGTGGACCTGCGCTCGATCGTCGTCATCGGTCCGAGCGCACGGCATCTCATCGTCGGCGGTGCCGGCAGCTCACGCGTCGTCGGGTTCAAGGAGCGAAAGACGACACAGCTCGAAGCGCTCCG
>DATJET010000231.1:0-3053 GCA_035496295.1 Gemmatimonadaceae bacterium | reverse complement strand
CGCCGGCGCGCAACGACTCATCACGTCGGGTCCGCTTGCTGCCGTTCCGGCTCCTGTTTCGCTCGACACCACCGGCCTTTTTCGCGCGGCCTTCTCGCGCGTAGGCGACGATGTCTACCTCGCCGGGCAGCCCACCGAGCGCGGACTCCGCCAGCTGCATGACGAGGGCGTGACTACGGTCGTGAACCTCCGCACCCCCGAAGAAATGAAGGGCGTTGGATTCGACGAGAAGGCGTTAGTCGAACAACTCGGGATGACCTATGTCTACCTTCCCGTGCGCGGCGGGAAGCCCTACCCATACACGCCGGAGACGGTGAAGAAGTTCGCCGACGCAATGGCGGGAACGAAAGGGAAGATCCTCCTCCACTGCACGATCGCGTGGCGGGCGAGCCATCTGTGGGCCGCCTATCTCATTGCCGAGCGCGGCGTGCCCGTGGAGGCGGCTCTCAAGAACGCCGAAGCGATCAACCTGATGGGGCACATGTCGATGGGGATGCAGCCGGTCGAGGAGTTCCTTGGGCGTCGGCTGCCTGAGCTGGAGCACTAGTCGCCCGTACGCTCCCGAGCATCATGGTCGGGCTGACGGGCTGACGCTATTTGCGCGAGCGCCCAGGCCGCGTGACTCTGCACCAGCGTCTCGGGATCGCGCAAAGCCCGAGCGAGCGCGGGCACATCTTGCTCGGCGCACGCGTTGCCGAGCACCACGGCCGCGTTGCGCTTGAGGCCTCGGAGCTTCGCGCGCTTCATCGGTGACCGTGCGAACGCGGTCGAGAACGTCTCCTCGGACATGGCTAACAGGTCGCGCGCCATACTCCGGGCGCCGCGATCAACGACTGTTTCGCGAGGCGAGAAGGCTGGTTCGCGCAGTTGCCGCGCGAATTTTTGGTTCCATGGGCACACCTCCTGGCACACATCGCATCCATAGAGCAGCTCGCCGACGAGCGGACGCATCTCCGGCGCCATGTCTCCGCGCAGCTCGATCGTGAGATAGGAGATGCACCGCCGTGCATCGAGCACGTGAGCCTCGGCGAACGCCTGTGTCGGACACGCATCGAGGCATCGCGTGCACCGGCCGCAGTGATCGGCGGTGAACGGTGCGTCGGCCGCGAGATCGAGGGCGAGAAACAGCGAGCCGATGAAGAAATACGATCCGAGCGCCGGGTTGATGAGCATGGTGTTCTTGCCTAACCAGCCGAGTCCCGCGCGGCGGGCGAGGTCGCGCTCGAGCACCGGGCCGGTGTCGACATAGGCTTTGCCGGGCACATCGCGACCCACTTGCGACGCGATCCACGTGTGCAGCGCGCGGAGCTTGTCGAGCATGACGTCGTGGTAGTCATCGCCGCGGGCGTACCTGGCGACGGGTCCGGTCGGCTCGCGTCCGCCGTAGTCGAGTCCCACCACCACCGCGCTCGTCGCTCCCGGGACCGGCCGCCGCGAATCACGCCGCACCTCGGTGCGCCGCTCGAGGTACGTCATGTCACCGGCGTAGCCGCGCGCGATCCAGTCGTCGAACGCGTCGGCGGAATCCGCGATGCCTAACGGAGCGATGCCGGCCAGGTCGAAGCCGAGGCCGTACGCCTGGGCCTTGATCCGATGCGCGAGCGACGGGACGTGCGGCGTGGTCACGGCGGCGTCCCTACCCAGCGCGCGTATCGGATGACATCCTCCGCCGGTGGAACGGCGTCGTAGTCGCCGTACGCGGTGTACATGCGCCACCGGACGTAATCGCGCGCGGGGAGCGGCAGAAACGGCGGGCGCGTGTACCAGCCGCGCCGCCTGAACCGCCACGCAACGCGCACGAGGTCGACCGCCACGCGTGGTCGCACGATGGCGCGCGCGCTGAGCGTGGCGACGAGGCGCGACCAGGAACGCTTCGTGGACCGGCTATCGTTTGTCGTCAGCGGCGTCTCCGGCGCCCGGGTGGTGTCGGCAACTCACTTTCAATTTCACGAGGAGCCCGTGCTCTCTCAACTGGCGTATCAGGTCGTGTCGCTGAGCGGGGCCGTCCTGGTCCTCATCGGATATGCCGCGCTGCAGCGCGGGCTGCTCCAGCGCGAAGATCGCTGGTTCAATCTCCTCAACTTCGTGGGCTCGGCGCTCCTCGCGTGGATCGCCATCCTCGATCGACGGTGGGGCTTCATCCTGCTCGAGGTCGTGTGGGCCGTGCTGTCCATTCCGCCGCTGGTGCGACGGCCGGGTCGCCCGTCTGCCTGACCTTACACGAAGCTGCGACCATTCAGGATGCCTGGTGCCGGGACGCCCAACAGACGAAGCGCCGACGGCATCACATCCACGGTGCGACGCGGGCGATTGCCTAACGGGCGATTGGTGAGAAACGGCACGAGCATGTGCTCGCGGAGCAGCGCACCGTGCGTGCTCACGTGCGGGATCGGTTCGTACCGCGCGCGCAGATCCCAGTCGCGCGCGGCGGACACGATCAGATCGCCCGATCGCGGCGCGCCGGCGAGGGACGCGATCTGGACCAACGCATCGGGGTACGGTCCGGCGAGCGTGGCCTCGTGGCACTGGACCGAGTCGAGCGGCGGCAGCTCGCCGAGTCCGAGTGGGTCACCGGTGTGCGGGTGATACGCCAAGCGATTTCCTTCGCGATCGATGAACGCCGCGCCGCGTCCACGCGCGCGAACCTCCGCGCGATTCACACCGTGTGGAAGGATGAGGAGGTCGACCGCCTCGCGCTCGACGAGCATGTCCGCGAGCGATGCCCAACGATCGCCGAGCGCGGGCCACCAGCACCGCTCGCGTCGAGTCGGATCGAGATAGACGTGCGCCATGGCGTTGCCGCTCACCATCACCGCCACGTCGGCGCGCGGCGTGAACACCCACGGGTGCGCAATCACGCGGTAGCCGGCGTCGCGGATCGCGCCGGCGAGGTCGTCGTGCGCGGACACCGGTGAGTGTCCGTGATCGCTCGCGATCCAGAGGTGCGTGCGATCCCACGTTCCCGCACGCTCCAGATCCGCGCGCAGCGCGCCCACGTAGTCGTCTAACGCAACCACGGCGCGGTGCGCATCGGGCGACGCGTGCCCCGACGC
>DATJET010000230.1:0-4033 GCA_035496295.1 Gemmatimonadaceae bacterium | reverse complement strand
CGTCCATGTGCCCGCCCACGATGTACATCTCGTCGGGATGCACCGCCCCGATCTTCGTGCAGTACACCTCCTGTCGCTGCCCCGGTGTGCTCGCCTGCGAATCGAGCGCACGCAGCGTCGTATCCGGCTGCTTGAGCGAATCGTTGTTCACGCCCGTCGGACCGCGATGCCCGCGAGTGCGCGAGCCGCCCTGCCCTTCACCACGCTCGCGCGCGCGCTGAAAGGCCGCGAGCTGCTCCGGCGTCGGGCGCTCGCGCGGCGGCGGCGGTTGATAGTCATACGTGATCCGTTCCGTGTTCGTGCATCCGTAACTCTTGAGTTGCGCCTCGATCCAGTCCACGGCCTTGCGATTCCGATCGGTGCCCTGGCGCCGGTCGCCGAACTGCGTGAGGCCTTTCACGGTCGCCTTGTAGCGGTCCAGCGTTAGGCGCGAAACCAGCTGCGTGATCTGCGGATTCGCGGTATCGCGCGCGACACCGCGTGCGGCTTGCGCGGCTGGAGTGGTGGCACCGGCCGATGCCAGCACCGCGCCGGCAACGAGAACGAGACGGGTGAGCGCATGACGCATGAAAACGAGACTCGGATCGAAGGGTGGGCGCCGCTTGCCGGCGCGTCGTACGGCCACGACTCAATGACTACGAATGAACACCAGACTCCGCTGACGGTGGTGAGCGGATTCAATCGGTGAATGCAACATGTCGGGGCCGGCATCTACGCTCATGCGAAAAGGGACACGACTGGACACTACGGACACGGACCAGTACTGCTGCAGCGTAGCCTTGATCGCACACGGTCCAAGTTCGTCTCTTTGTTTACAAAAACAACCGGCACGTTTGACCAGCCAATAGCGATGGGACCACACGCCGCGGACGAATGGTCCGGCCGTGTCCGAAGTGCCCGGTCGTGTCCGTTGCCACATAAGCGTAGCAGGCTACGGCCTCCGCGCGTTAGGCAACGGACCGTCCCTCGCCACGAGCGTGACGCGTTGCGCCAGGCTCGAAACCAACCGCAGCCCCGTTTTCGCTCAAACTGACCCACTACGCCGCTGACGGATCGCGCACAATCGGGTCGGCACACGAGCGATATTGCAGCCTGAACAGAAATGTCCGGCGGTCACGCGTCTGAACGTCGATCCAATGTCGCACGACGCGGCGCCACGCCGGCTGCCGCCGACTTCACTCACACGAGAGGTACGGACCATGAGCGATTACATCTACCTGTTTCGCACGACGGCGGAAGCCCGGCGCGCTGCTATGGGAACGCCGGAGCTCGCCCAACAGAGCATGCAGCGCTGGCTCGCCTGGCTGCGCGACCTCGAAACCAAGGGTCACCTCAAGAACAGAGGCCAGCCGCTCGAGAACGAGGGCAAGATGGTGCGCGGCAAGAGCAAGGTGATCACCGACGGACCATTCGCCGAGGCCAAGGACCTCGTAGCCGGTTTCATGATCGTCGAAGCCCGCGACATCTCGCAGGCGGCAGAGCTCGCCAAGGGCTGCCCGATCCTCGAGGGCGATGGCGCCGTCGAAGTACGACCCGTCATGACGATGAACTTCTAACGACATCCCGCGCCGCGCCGATGCCCAACGCAGCGGCGCGGCGTGCCATGGAGCCACGTGCAGCTCGACGAGCATCTCTTCCGCCGTGAATCGGCGCGCATGGTCGCGGCGCTCACGCGCATCTTCGGCGTGCACAATTTGTCGCTGGCCGAAGACGTGGTACAGGACGCGTTCTGTCGCGCGCTCGAGGTGTGGAAGGTGCGCGGCGTGCCGGACAATCCGTCCGCGTGGCTCATGGCGACGGCAAAAAATCGCGCGCTCGATGTCATTCGCCGAGAGCGCACGGCGACAACCTTCGCGCCGGAGCTCTCGCGGATGTTCGAGAGCGAGTGGACGCTCGCACCGGTCGTCGACGAAGCGTTCGCCTCCGAGATCATCCGCGACGAACAGTTGCGCATGATGTTCTCGTGCTGCGACCCGCGTCTCAAGGAAGAAGTGCAGATCGCACTCGTGCTCAACATCCTGTGCGGTTTCGGCGCGCAGGAAGTCGCCGGTGCGTTTCTGGCCAGACGCGCGGCCGTCGAGAAGCGCATTGCACGCGGCAAGCAGTCGCTCGCCGCGTCGCGACGTTTGTTCGATCTCACGGACGACGACGTCGCGGCGCGCCTCCCGGTGGTGCAGCGGGCGCTGTATCTCCTGTTCAACGAGGGATACCACAGCGCCACCGCCGACTCGGTCGTCCGCACCGACCTGTGCCGCGAAGCGATCCGCCTAACGGAACTCCTCGCCGGCGACCCGCGGACCGGCACGCCATCGACGCACGCGCTCGCGGCGCTCATGAGCCTGCACGCGGCGCGCTTGCCGGGGCGACTCAACGGCGCCGGCGACCTCAGCGCGCTCGTCGATCAGGATCGATCGACATGGGACGCCGCGCTCATCGCACACGGCATCGCCCTGCTCGAGCAATCGGCGCGCGGCAGCGAGATCAGCGTGTATCACCTCGAGGCCGCGATCGCCGCCGCCCACGTGCAGGCCCCGAGCGTGGACCGCACGGACTGGCACACCATCGTCGAGTTGTACGACCGACTGCTGGCGCTCGCTCCGTCGCCGGTCGTCGCGCTCAATCGCGCGATCGCCGTTGCCCAACGCGACGGTCCGGAGCACGGTATCGCCGAGCTCCAGGTCATCACCGCCGTCGAGCGACTGGCCGAATATCCGTTCTATCGTGCCGCCTTCGGCGAGCTCGAGCTCCGGCGCGGACGACGTGAGGACGCGCGATCCCACTTCGAGGCAGCCGTTCACCTGGCGCGCAACGCCACCGAGCGCCGCTTTTTCGAAAAACGCCTGCAGAGGTGCGACTCGGAGTAGCGCTTGTCGGGTGTTGGCACGGGCCGTGCCAGATTCGGCGAGGTGGAACACCCGTCCGAGACGCCCGCACAACCGGATCGACCCGTCATGCGCCGGGGTCAGCTTCTACGTCGCGTCGCACTCGGCGTGCTGGTCACGATCGTCATTCTCGTGGCTGTCGTGCCGGTCGCAGCGCTCCTCGCCCTGCAGAACCGTGCGATCGCGGGCTGGGCGGCGACGCGCTTGCTTGCGCTCGTCAATCCGTATCCAGGTCGGGTGATCGTGGTGCGCGGCGTGAGCGGCGACTGGTGGAGCGGCCTCACGCTCACGGGCGTGCGGCTCGAGCCGGCGGGCCGGTCGCCGGCGATTTCGATCGACACGGTTCGGGCGCGCTACGCGTCGCTCGTCCAGGTCGCGCGCGGCCGCGAGCTCGCGTCGCTCGAGGTGACGGGGCTGTCCGCGACGGCAACCCAATCACGCACGGGCACGTGGGACCTGCTCGCGCCGTTCGCCACGCACCCGCCGCCGGTGCCGCCGCCTAACGCAGTAGGGCCGGCGACGTTCGCCATCGGCCGCGTGGCCATCCGGCGCGCGGCGCTCATCGCGATTCCGCGCCCCGACACGGCAACCGGCCGCCGCCACGCGCCGTTCCGGTTGGACGACCTCCTGGTGGAAGCGCGCGACGTTCGGTTAGGCGCGTCGACGGCGGTCCGGCTCGACACGCTGCACGCGCGCATCGACCCCGCCACGCCCGGGCTTCCGCCGCTCGCACTCGACGCCACCGGATCGCTCGCCGACGGGCGGCTCCAATTCGCGCGCTTCACGGCGCGCGGCGGCGGCACGATGATCGCCGCGCACGGCTCGTTCACGTTGCCCGACAGCACGCACCCGCACCTCCGCAATGTGAACGTCGTGCTCGATGCCCAACCGGTTCGATTCGCCGACCTGTCGCTGCTCGTCGCCGGCCTCGCGCCGCACGAGTCGGCCACGCTCCACGTCGAAGCGCACGGTGCCACCGACACGGTGCACGTGGCTGCCACCGCCGAGTTGGCGCGCGGCGGACACGCGACCATCGGTGGCGTCATCACGACCGCCGCCGCCGACGTGCTCGACTCGCTCGACGTGCGGCTGCGCGACGTGGAGCCGAGGGCGCTGCTGGCGTCCGCCACGGACAGCGGCACCGTGACCGG
>DATJET010000229.1:0-38712 GCA_035496295.1 Gemmatimonadaceae bacterium | reverse complement strand
ACGCGCCTACCAGGACTTCGTCATCGAGGCGGCCGATCTGTCCAAGCGGGCCGGGGTGCCGGTCAAAGTCATGTGGACGCGCGAGGACGACATCCAGCACGACCTCTATCGCCCGGCGCAGCTCCAGCGCTTGTCCGCGATGCTCGACAACGCCGGGCATCCGGTCATGTGGACCAACCGCGGCGTCGGCATGTCGCAGCAGCGGTGGTGGAATCCGCAGACGAAGACGCCCCAACAACGGGACGGCGCGGACGAGCCGCCGTACGACATCGCCAACTACCGGCTGGACTTCGTCGAGATACCGGGCGGCGTCCCGATGGGCGCGTGGCGTTCTGTCCGGCACTCGCACAATGGCTTCTGCATCGAGTCGTTCATCGACGAGTGCGCGCTCGCGGCGCACACGGATCCCGTGGCGTACCGCGTAGCGCTGCTGAGCGGGAAGCCGCGGCAGCAGGCGGTGGTCCAGCTCGCCGCCGAGCGTGCGCGCTGGGGTACGCAGATGCCTAACGGTAAGGGACGCGGTATCGCGTACTTCAACTACGGCGGCACGTATGTCGCCCAGGTGGCCGAGGTGACGGTCGCGGGTCACGGCGCGGTGCACGTGGACCGGATGATCTGCGCGTTCGATTGCGGCACGATCGTCAATCCCGACACGGTGCGCGCGCAGGTCGAGAGCGCGATCGTGTGGGGTTTGAGCGCGGCGCTCTACGGCGAGATCACGGTGACGGCGGGTCGGGTGCAGCAGCACAACTTCGACGACTTCCGCGTGTTGAGCCTCGCCGAAACACCGCCGATCGACGTGTACCTGGTCCGCAATTTCGAGACGCCGACCGGCGTCGGAGAACCGGCGGTGCCGCCGGTCGCGCCCGCGGTCGCCAACGCCGTGTTCGCGGCGAGCGGTCGGCGCATCCGCCGGCTGCCGCTCGCCAAAGCCTAACGCGCTGGAGGTACGGGCCTGAGGGGAACCCGGCCGCGCGTCGCCGTCCGCGCGACGTGCTGATGGACGTGTGCCACCGTATGTCTAACGTCACGGAGGGAAATACCATGCGCCTAACTCGTTGGATCTGTGTTCTCGCTATCGCCGCCAGCGCCGCCTGCTCCGGCAGCCTGACGGCGCCGCCGAGCGGTCTGCCGGTCACGATGTCGCACATCGGGTTCGTCGGTGGCGTTCGGGCGCCGTCCATTACCGGCGCCGGAGACAGCGTGGTTGCGTTAGCCGTCGACCAGACCAGCCCGTGCGCCGTGTCCGAAACCGCTGTGGCTGGTCTGCGCTCGGGCACACTGGTGGCGACGCTCATCAGCGTCGTGCCGAGACGGCCATGCGCCGTGCTCGCCCAGGATGGGATCGTCGTCGTCACGGTGCACAATGTGCCCAGCGGGATGCGCACGGCCCGCCTGGTGCTGCACACCGAGAATGGCGGACACCCGCCGGATTTGACACTGGCCGCCGGCACAATCAGGCTGCCGTAGACGCCCGTCTACGCGACCGTCACCGTAGCCCGGTGGCGAATCGGTACGCTGCACGAGCTCGCGACGTAGCACGTCTCGTGCGCCGGCTCGTGCAGCTGCTGTGCTAACGCAAGATCCGAGTCGCCCGCGATCGTGACGCGCGGACTGAGCGTGACCTCGACGAACCGTCCCCCGCCCGTCCCGTCGAACCGCAGCGTGCCGCGCGCCTCATCCGTGTACACGAGCACACGCACGCCGCGTCGCGCACACAACGCCAGATACGAGAGCATGTGGCACGACGAGATCGCGGCCAGAAACAGGTCCTCGGGATTGTGCACGGCGCCATCGCCACGGAACATCGGGTCGGCGGAGCCGACGAGATCCGGCTTCCCCTCGATGTGCACCCGGTACCCACGCCCATATCCCTCGTAGCTCGTCGTGCCGTCGCCCCTGTTGCCGTTCCATGTAAGACGAGCCACGTACTCGTGTTCCTTCCCCGACATCGATCCTCCATGCGCACATGACGACACCGAAAACAACGAGGGGCATCCGTGACCGGGACGCCCCTCGCCGCCATCTGCCTAACCGAGCCGTCTCACTGCGACCCGCCCGCCAGCGCGCGCACCGCGCCGGCCAGCGTCTTCACCTTGGCGCCGTCCGGCGAGCGCCCCGCATCGCCGTCCAGCTGCGACGCCAGCTGCATGAGCGCCGACTGCCGCGACGACCCCGACGCCTGCTCGGCGCCGCCTAACGACTGCCTGACGGTTTTGATTCGATCGGGCGACAGTCCGTGCGACCGCTCGAGCTGATCGACGTACGCACGCGCCAGCGCGAAGCTCGCCGGCCACACGAACTTCGGCTGCCCCTGCACGTTCAGATAGTCCAGGTGCACCGTCTTCGCCGCGTCGATCTCGTTCTGCGACAGGTACGCACTCGGCGTCAACGCAAGAATGTCGAGGCCGCGCACGATCTCGGAGCTCACGATCACGCCGTTATACCAGTACGCCGACCACGTCCCGCCCAACATCATGCGCGTCGAGTCGATCGGACCGCGATCGAAGAACGCGATCTCCTTCGGGTGCGCGGCGTCGGTCCAATCGAACACCGAGATGCCGCCCTGATACCACGACTGGACCATCACGTCACGGCCGGGAATCGGAACGAGCGAGCCGTTGTGCGCCACGCAATTTTCCATCTCCGTTTGCGGCGCCGACATCTTGTAGTAGCTCTGGAAGTGCAGCGTGTTGTTCGTGATGGTGAAGATCGCATCGGCACCCCAATCCTTTGGATCGGTCGCGCGGCATTTGGGCTGACCACCACCGCCCCACTCGTCCGAGAACAACACCTTGGTGCCGTCGTTGTTGAACGTCGCGGAGTGCCAGTACGAGAAGTTGGAATCGCTCGCGGCGTAGAGACGCTTGGGATTCACGGGATCATGGATGTCCAGCAGCATCCCGTAACCTTCGCATGCTCCCCCCGCAAATCCGATCGCAGGATACACCGTGATGTCGTGGCACTGCGTTGGGCCGGGTCGCGGGCCCGTTGTGCCCGGAGCCGGCTCGCCGATCAGCTTGGCGATGATGGCTGGCAACGCCGCGCGCAGCGTCGCGCTGTCGGCGGCCGTCGGCGCGCCGGTGCCGTTGCGCGCCTTCACGATGCTGTCGAGCATCGGATTGACGAATTGCGGCTGCAGCACTCGCTCGAGGCCGAAAATGTTGGCGGTGAACATGCCCTTCGCGCGCGCGTCCGCGGCTTTCTTCTGGGCCTTCTCGACATCCTCTTTGGTTTCGCCGTGCCGCGCGGGCGCGACGAGATCGTTGAAGATGCGCGGCGAGCTCACGATCGCCGCCTGCTCGGGGTGCGCCAGCGGCACCTTGATCACTTCGATCCGGAAGAGCGCCGTGTTCGCATCGCTCGCCGGCTGTCCGTCCGAGCATCCCTTGAGCTCGTTAGGCGAACGCACCGGCGCCGAGCCCGAGATGTAGACGTAGACGTCGTCCGGATCCTTGGGGTCGACGAGCACCGTGTGCGTGTGCGACCCGCGGCACGTCTGGACGTTGGCGATGTACTTGGGATTCTTGATGTCGGTGATGTCGAAGATGCGCAGCCCGCGCACGCGCTCGGCGCTCACCGTGTCTTTCACGCCGCTGCCGGCGCAGTCGAGCCGACCTTCGAGTCCTTCGGCCGACACGAACAACAAGTTCTTGTAGAGCGACACATCGCTCTGCGACACGGGGCAGTAAAAGCCCTTCGTGAGCACCGGGTGGCTGGGATCCGTGATGTCCCACACCTGGAAGCCGTTGAAGCTGCCCTGGATCACGTAGTGGCCGGTGAACGCGAGGTCGCTGTTCACACCGTGCACGAAACTGTCCGACGGCGGCGTGAACGAGACCTGCTTCATGTTCCACAACGCCTGGCCGGCGTCATTGAGTCCCGCCTTCAGTCCGACGCGCGGATCCGGGTTAGGCGGACCTGCCTCGTAGCGGGGCTCCGTCTGCGGCGTGGCCGCCGCGCTCATCGACGAGCTCGAATGGGTGCATCCCACCGTCGAGATCAGCCCGGCCGCGACCGCGAGCGGCACGAGTCGGATGGCGTTCCGGGTCTTCACGGCCCGGCCCGCCAGCATCACCAATTGCATTGTGCGATTCCTCGGGTGGAGGGATGGACGACGGCGCGACTCAGCCCGTCATTGCGAGGGAGAACTGGTGGCGAACAGAATGTCGGCGAGCATCCGCTGCATGCGCGCGATCTCGGTGGTCTGATCCACGTTGATGCCGGTGGCCAGCTTGAACACGATCAGGTCCTGTGCCGCTCCGTTAGACGCGAACAGGTCGTTCACCATCGATACCGCGCCGTGGTGATGCTGGATCATGAACTGCAGGAACAGCCGGTCGAAATCCTGCCCGCGCGCCGCATTCAACTGCTTCATCTGCTCCGGCGTCAGCATCCCGGGCATCATCATCGCCATCTGCATCCCGTTCATGTTCATCATGACGGTCCCCGCGGAGTCCGGCTGCGGCACGGGCTGGCGACGGTCGCGCAGCCACGTCTGCATCAGATGAATCTCGTCGCGCTGCGAGTTAATGATGCGCGAGCAGAGCGTTTGCACCGCCGGACTCGCGCCATGCGTCGGCGCCCAACCGGCCATCACGATCGCCTGTGCATGGTGCGGAATCATGCCGCTCATGAATTTGATGTCGGCGTCCGTATACGGGTATCGCGCGCTGTCGGCCTGGGCCTGCGCGATCGCCGCCGCCTCGCTCGGATCGGCCGACGGCGCCTGCGCGACCAGGCCGCTCGGGCCGGCGCACATCGCGATGAGCGCGGCGAGCACAGCAGACGACGGGTGTGATGCCCTCATAGTCGTGTCACTCTCGCAGAGGAAGCTCTGATCGTGCTCGCCGAATCTAGCGCGCCTGCTGCGCGACGACCAGTTTTGCTGGACGTGGCGCATGGCTGAGCCCGCATGTCCGTTCCTTCCAATCCCAATACGCATACCTATGCTCGGGTTGTTTCGCACGCGCGGTCACCACTGCGATACCGGCGTTGGCCGCAACGCAGTGCGCTGGTGTCTCGCGCTCTCGAGTCTCGCGATGGCCGCGCCGGCCGCGGGCGCCCAGGGCCCACTCGGCGCTTTTGACGCGTACGTCGCGAAGGCCGTGAAGGATTGGAACGTCCCGGGACTCGCCATCGCCGTCGTGAAAGACGACTCCGTGGTGTTCGCCAAAGGCTACGGCGTTCGAAGCGTCGGGACCACCGACCGTGTCGACACGCACACGCTGTTCGCCAACGCGTCGACGACCAAGGCCTTCACATCGATGGCGATCGCGATGCTGGCCGGCAGCGGCAAGGTGCGGCTCGATGCACCCGTCACCACCTACCTGCCCGGCTTCCAGCTGTACGATCCGTACGTGACGCGCGAGCTCACGGTGCGCGACCTTCTCACGCACCGCAGTGGCCTTCCCGAGGCGGACTTCCTGTGGTATGGCACCAGCCTCGACCTGCCCGAAATCGTTAGGCGGCTGCGTTGGGTGAAACCGGAAACGAGTCTGCGCACGCACTTCACGTACGAGAACGACACGTACGCCGCCGCCGGACTCGTCGTGCAGCAGGCGACGCACGAGTCGTGGGAGCGCTTCTACAAGTTGCGGATCTTCGATCCCCTCGCCATGCACGAGACGTACACGAACACGGCCGCGGCTGCCGCGCAATTGAACATTGCCACGCCGCACTACCTGGTGAACGACACGGTGCGCGCGATTCCACGGCTCGCCACCGACAACATCGGACCGGCAGGTGCGATGTTCTCGAGCGTCAGCGACATGGCCAAGTGGATGCGGTTTCTGTTGGACAGCGGGCGCGTGAACGGCAAGCGCCTCATCGATACCGCGTCGTTCAACGAGTTGTTTCGGCCCCAGATGCCCGTCGGCGCGGACGAATTCTATCCGACGGAGCGCCTAACGCACCCGCACGTCACCGCGTACGGCCTCGGCTGGTTCCTCGAGGATTATCGCGGCGAGTACGTCGTGTTCCACACCGGTAGCATCGACGGCTACGTGGCGATCGTGGGCCTCATTCCCGATCGCAAGTTAGGCGTCGTCGTGTTCGCGAACATCGACCACGCCGAGGTCCGCCACGCGCTCATGTACACCGTGTTCGACCGCTACATTGGCGGGGCGACCCACGACTGGAGCACCGAGATGCTGGCCATGTACAAGGCGCTCGGTCGCAAGCAGCACGCGGCGCGCGACTCGGCGCTCGCGCGCCGCGTGCGCGGGACGTCGCCGTCGTTGCCGCTCGACCGCTACGCCGGCACGTACGCGGACAGTCTCTACGGAACCGCCACCGTGCGTCTCGAGCACGGCGCGCTGGTGCTGGAGACGAATCCGCTGCTCGCGGCGGATCTCGAACCGTGGAACTACGACACGTTCATGGCGCACTACCGGAATCGGTGGCAGGGCGAGGATTTGGTGACGTTCCAGTTGGGGCCGGACGGCAAGGTCGCGTCGATCGACCTCGGACGCGGCGAAGTGTTGTCACGCACGCGGTAAACGGGCCGCGGCCCTACCTCCGAGACCCGTGGAGCATTAGGCTGCGGTCATGGACACGATCGCGCACGCACCTGGCGACATCGGCCTCGCATTCTTCGCCACGGCGATTGGCGAATGCGGCATCGCGTGGAACAACGCCGCGATCACTGGCGTGCAGCTTCCCGAGCGCACCCCGCGAGCGACACGGACCCGAATGACCAAACGGTTTCCCGACGCGCGCGAGGTCACGCCGCCGCCGCACGCGCGAGCGGCCATCGATGGGATCATCGCCCTGCTCGCCGGCGAGCCGCGCGACCTCTCGGGTGTTGCGTTGGACATGCGCGGCGTCTCGTCGTTCAACCAGCGCGTCTATGACATTGCGCGCACGATCGCCGCCGGGTCCACGATGACCTACGGCGAGCTGGCGGCGCAACTCGGCGACCCGGGCGCTGCGCGCGACGTCGGTCGGGCGTTAGGCGAAAATCCGTTCCCGATCGTCGTGCCGTGCCACCGCGTGCTCGCGGCGGGCGGATGCACGGGAGGCTTCTCCGGCGGCGCCGGCGTGACCACGAAGCTCCGCATGCTCGCCATCGAGCGTTCGCCGGGTCCGTTGTTCGACCAACCCGTCTCGCGATGACGGCCCCGCTGGACGTGCCCGACGACCACAGCCGCGAATCCGCCGCGCCTAACGACGCGTATCACCGCTGCGGCTTCCCCGGTCGCGCGCAGGCCGCCGCGTTCGTTGCCGCGCTCTCGCGATTCGTGCGCGGCCCGCGCGGCACGCCGTACCGCGACCCAACACGCGGCGCCATCGTCTGGTCGCGCACGCGAGACGACTCCGAGGGTGTCGATCTCTATCTGAGCGAAGCAGCGCTCCGCGCCTCGATCGAAGCGTTCGGCGCGCCGGCGGTGCTCGAAACCGTCGACCGCGCATCGCTGCCGTCCGAGTGCGCGCTCCTCTACACGAGCAACTCGCCCGCGTTGGGCATGGAGCAGGCCGACGAACAACTGCGCGGCGACACGAACGAGTGACGCCGCCGCGCGACGGCACCGGCGCGGACGTCGCGCCGCATCACAAACCGGCGCTCACAGCGGCATGGCTCGATCTGGCCATGCTCAACTACGCGGTCTCGCCCGACGCGCTGCGCTCGTACGTCCCGCGCGGCACCGAGCTCGACGACTTCGCCGGCACCACGTACGTGAGCGTGGTCGGCTTTCGCTTTGCTTCCACGCGCGTGTTCGGCGTGCGCATTCCGGGCCACGTCGATTTCGACGAAGTGAATCTGCGCACCTACGTGCGGCGCCTTGGGCCTAACGGATGGCGTCGCGGTGTGGTGTTCATCCGCGAGCTGGTGCCGCGCCGCGCCATCGCGTGGGCCGCGCGCGCCTGGTACAACGAACCGTATCGCACGCTGCCCATGCGCCACGCGGTCCTGCGGCGCCAGGATGGCTGGCCCACGTCGGCGCGCTACGAATGGCGTCGCGGCACCTCATGGGAAGGGCTGTCCGTGCAGGCGGACGCGGACCCGTCACCGCTCGCGATCGGCTCCGAGGAAGAGTTCATCGCCGAGCACTATTGGGGCTACACGCGGCAGCGCGATGGATCGACCATCGAGTATCGCGTCGCCCATCCCCGCTGGCGCGCAGCGCCGGCCCGGGAGGCTCGGCTGGACGCGGACGTCGGCGCGCTCTATGGCGCGCCGTTCGACCGACTGCTCGCGCCCGGGCCCCGCTCTGCTTTCGTGGCCGACGGCTCGGCCGTCACCGTGTACCGGCCGGTTACGCTGCCGGCCCCTCGTCGGTGACGGTGTGCTGCTCCTCCACCTTGAACGCCGCGACGTCCAACGCCTGCCGGATCTGCGCGACGTACTCGCGCATCGCGCGCACGCGGTGCTGGTCGTTGCCGCCCCTGCCTAACGTAAGGATCATGGTCGACACCTGGTCGGCGATGACCCCGAATTGCCCTTTGAGCTGCCCCTGCAACGGCGCTGCGATGCGCTTGATCTGCTGCGGAATCACACCCGTGCCGCGCTGGTTCTTCACCTCGATCGCCATGCGCTCGACGTGCCCGTGCAGGGTCTGCATGGTCGCGAGCGCTTCCTCGATCGTCTTCAGTTTCTGAATGCCCGCACCGTCCAGCTTGCTGACTGCCATTGCCACCCTCCGGAGTTCACGCCGCGCCGCCGACCGACGACAGGAGACGATCGGCCGGCGCCGCGGGGAACTCAGTGCACCCGGATGGCCACCGTTTGGAGCACAGCCGGCAGATTGCGGATCTTCGGATCGCCGAATGTGAGGGCGTAGGTACCGCCGGCGGCCGGCGCCGTGAAGTCGAAGTCGTAGATCTCGCCCGGGGCAAAGAGCAGCGTAGCGGGCCGATTCGTGGCCTGACTCGGCGGCAAATCGGCGCCATCCTTCGCCACGGCACGCCACATCAGGAGCGAGTCGCCGCGTTGCAGTGAGAATCGCAGCTGTGAGTCGCCGCGAATGTTGACGAGCCGGAACCGGTAGTGTCGCCCCGCCTGCAGGTCGAGCGGCGGCGGCTCCGTGTCGCCGTTCATGGTGGCTCGTGGGAACGGTCCGGCGATCACATTCGTCGTCGGTCCATGATCGCTGAACATTAAAATCCGGTCCACGTCCGCACGCAGTGGATGCGCGCTGTCGACGACGACGAGCGCGCCGTACAGTCCGGACGGAATCTGATGGAATTCGTTGAAGTGCGAGTGATACATGAACGTGCCGGCGCGCGGGGGCGTGAAGTGCACGGTCAGCGAGTCGCCGGATGGGATGGCAGGCAGCAGGTTGTCCGCGCTTCCGCTCCAGCCCGGGACTCCGTCGGCATAGCTGTCCTCGAGTTCGATGCCGTGCCAATGCACGGCGGCATGGTCCTGCGTCTGGTTCACGATCGTGACGGCGACAGGTTGGCCGCGCTGGAGCACGAGCGTTGGGCCGGGCACCGGCATCGCGCCACTCGAGTCATCGGCGCTTCCGCCTAACACAAAAGCGTAGCCGGGAGCGGACCCATACACGTTCGGCCGCTCGCGGACGATGAGCCGGATCTGTCGCGGCGTCGCGCTGGCGACAGCCTTTGCCGCCGCGTGCGGCGCAACGTGAATGCCGAGGACCAACCCATACATCTGGTGCGGGCGATCGGACATGTGGAGCATGGTGCCCGTGCTGTCCATCGAGCCGCTCGTGTTGTCCAGCGACACGAGTGTCGAGAGATGCCCCGCGAAGTGACAGTGAAAGATCCAGTCCCCGGGACGCGTTGCCTGCCACGCGAGCATCATGGTCTGCCCAGGCGAGATGATCTCGGTGACGGCCATTCGTTGTTGATCGACCGCATACAGCGTGTCGCGAATTCCGTCGCCCTTCGCGTTCAGGCGAAAATAGAACCCGTGCAGGTGCATCGGGTGATCGAGCGTGGTCAGGTTCACGATCCGATAGCGCGCGCTGTCGCTCTGCGTCATCTCGAGCCGCTCGGTGTGCGGCCACGACAATCCGTTGATTGTCATGGTGACCTTACCGAGTCCGGTGGGGCTCAGCGAATCGAGGCGCGCCCATAGAGACAGCACGAAGATGCGATCGGGGGACACCGGGCCGACGGGGTCGACGACGATCGCGCCGTTGAGCTGCGACCCATCGTTGGCGCGAACAGCCAGTGGAGCCGGCGTCGTCTTGGCGACGTAGTAGTACGTACCCGCCGTGCTCGCCCTGAAGCGCATCTCGCGCGAGGCACCCGGCGCGATGATCACGCTGTCACTGACGCCGCGCGATGCGCCGAGGCCGTACAGGGTCATCGGCTTGTCGAGCGCATTGCGCACGGTCGCGCGCACCTCCGTTCCAATCGGAACGCGGATCAGCGGCCCGGGGTTCTCCAGCGCGCCACCTGGCTCGCTGAAGGCCTCCACTTCCAGTGTTTTTCCGTTAGGCCCTTCCGGATACCACGTGCCCATCCGCGCCTCGAGGGCCACCGTGAGCACGCCGTTGCGCAGCGTGCCCGCGGGCCGGCGGTTGTCGTTCGCTTCGATGACGGGCAGCACATGCCGGGCAGGCGTTCGCGCGTGCGACGGAATACCGCAGCACGCGAGTGCGGCGAGGATAGCCAACGACATCGGGAGTCTCCGGGGCGAAGTGCCCGGTTCGGGGGGCAGCGAGTTTGGCGGGGGTGGCGAGGCAATGCTACGAAGTCAGGTCAGGAAGTCAATAGCGATGCGGCTGAGCTCGCTGTACAACCCGCTCCTCGGCGGACATCCTTGTGTCCCTGCGCGCGAGCACAGCCCGCGCCATACGTTCCGTTAGGCAAATCGTGCCGCCCACCGCAGGAGCCGACCGCTATGTCCACCGTTGCCGCCGGTCCGTTCGACGTTTCGCTCAAACCACTCACACCCCACGACCAGGCGCCCGATGCTCGCGTCGCCCGGAAGTCACTCGACAAGACCTATCGCGGCGACCTCGACGCCACCTCGGTCGGCGAAATGCTCTCTGCCGGAACACCCGTGACTGGCTCGGCTGCCTATGTCGCCATCGAGCGCGTCACCGGAACGCTCGCCGGACGCTCGGGCTCGTTCATGTTGTACCACACCGCCACGATGACGCGCGGCGCGCCTGACCTGCGCATCGCCGTCGTGCCTGACTCCGGCACTGGAGAGCTGGCCGGCATCGATGGCACAATGCATATCGACATTGCCAACGGTAAACATTCATATCGATTCGAGTACCGCATTGCAGGCAGCCCCTGAAATTGGAGCATGTCATGGGCGTGGCGCAGGAGTTCTTGGCGGAGTTCGACGGCGAGATGCCGTCCACACGGAAACTGCTCGAGCGCGTGCCGAGCGAGCGCGGCTCGTGGAAGCCGCACCCGAAATCGTTTTCGTTAGGCCACCTGGCGCAGCTCGTGGCGGGCATGCCGAGCTGGTTGGTGCCGATGCTGCGCGACGACAAGCTCGACATCGGCGCGGGCCCGGGCTACAGCCTCGAGAAAACGGAGGCCCTCATTGCCCGGTTCGATCGCGGCGTCCATGACGGGCACGAGGCGCTCGCGTCAGCCAGCGATCGCGACCTCGACGTCCCGTGGTCGCTCATGCACGGGAACCGGGTGCTCTTCACGATGCCGCGGCGCATCGTCGTCCGGCAGCACCTCAACCACATCGTGCATCACCGCGGCCAGCTCACTGTGTACCTGCGGTTGAACGACGTTCCGCTGCCGGCCATCTACGGACCGACCGCCGACGAAGGGTGGTGAACTGCGTTAGGCTTGGGCTCAGTGCGCGCCGGCCGCTGCGCCGCCGCCCTTCGGCTTGCGCAGCAGGATGATCGCAGGCGACGCGATGACGAACGCCATCATGATCAGCATCCATGCATCGTTGTAGCTGAGCATCGCCGCCTGTCGCATCACCATCTGATCGATCGCGCCCATCGCCGCGTGAGCGGCCTGGAGCGGTGTGTAGCCGTGGGCGATGAATCCCGCGGTGAGCGCGTGCTGTCGCTCGACGAGCGCCGGATTGCCGGCGTAGATGTTCGACACCAGGTCCACGCGGTGGAGCTGCGTGTGCTTGTCCACATAGGTGCTGAGCGCAGCGATACCGAACGAGCCGCCGAGCTGCCGCGCCAAGTTGATGAGGCCCGATGCCTGTTGCGCGGTCTTGGGGTCGAGGCTGCCGTAGGCCGAGTTGTTGATCGGCGTGAACAGCAACCCGAGTCCGAATCCGCGGATGATGAGCGCGGCGCGCGCATCCGGCTCGCCGGCCGCCGTCGTCAGGTGGCCTAACTGCCACATCGCCACCAGGAAGACGCACACGCCGATGACGATCAGGATGCGGCCGTCGACCAGCGGCTTCGCGCCGTTCAACAGTCGTCCGCAGATCACCGCCGCCACCGCGGTCGCGATCCCGCCGGGCAGCAGCGCGAGTCCCGTTTCGGTGGGCGTGAAATTCAGAATCGTCTGCGTGAACAGCGGGAAGATGAACACACCGCCGTACAGTCCGAAGCCGAGCGCCAGGAAGAGGAAGATGGACGCACTGAGCTCACGATTCCTGAGAACGTGAAACTCGATCACCGGGGTCTTGTTCCGCTTCGACAACTCCCACCACAGCATCCCCGACAGCGCGACGGCCGCGACGATCGCCAACCGGATGATGAGCGGGTCCTGGAACCAGTCGTTGCGGCGTCCTTCCTCGAGCACGTATTGCAGCGTGCCGAGTCCCACGGTCAGCAGGCCGATGCCTAACCAGTCAATGTCTGCCTTGCGACGCGTCATCCATGGCGGGTCGTGCAGGAAGCCGGTGACGAGGAACGTCGACGCCGCGGCGATCGGAATGTTGATGAAGAAAATCCAGTTCCAGTTGTAGTTGTCGGTGATCCACCCGCCTAACGTAGGCCCGACGGTCGGCGCGACGATGATGCCGAGGATGAAGAGCGCCTGTACCATGCCCTGCTGTTCGCGCGGGAAAACCTGCCGCAGCGTTGCCTGCGCGGTGGACAACAGTGCCGCGCCGCCGGCGCCCTGCATGATGCGCCACAACACCAACTCGGTCAGACTGTGCGACGTACCGCACATGAACGACGCGAACGCGAAGATCGCGATCGATGCCGTGAGGTAGTTGCGCCGCCCGAAGCGCGCCGTGAAGAACGCGGTCATCGGCAGCACGATGACGTTCGAGAGGATGTAGGCGGTCGCGACCCAACCGATCTCGTCGAAGGTCGCGCCCAGGTTGCCCGCCATTTGCGGCAGCGCCACGTTGACGATCGTGGTGTCGAGCACCTCCATGATCGCCGCGGTGATCAGGCCTAACAGAATCAGCCAGCGGTGCTTGTTCAGCTCCGCATCGGCGGCGTCGTTGACTGCAAACGAGTCAGCCGGCGCGGCGGAGGCTCCCGATGTGCGTGATGATGCGGTCACGGCCCAGCTCGTCTCCTGTCCGGGGCATTGCCAATGCCATACGCAAGCCCGGTTCGCACGGCGCAACGATGGCGTCGTCCGAACCGGGGTCCGTAAAATGTAAACGGGGGAAGGCGGCGCGACGTGCCCGCGGGCACGCTACCCCAAGGCTACGGCGCACGCTCCGAGAGCAGTTGGGCGACGACGCGATCCTGCTGCTCGTACGCGCCTTCGCCGAAATGGTGGTATCGGACCTTGCCGGTCTTGTCGATGAAGAACGCGGCCGGCCAGTACTGATTTCGGAAGGCTTTCCAAATCGCGTAGGTGTTGTCCATCACGACCGGATACACCACGCCCAAGCGCTTGACTTCGTCGCGTACGTTGGCCTCATCGTATTCCGTCGGGAACTCGGGTGTGTGTACGCCCACCACCACCAGACCACGATCGCGATATTTCCGTTCGAGTGCTTCGATGTGCGGCAGCGCGTTGAGGCAGTTGTAACAGAGGAATGTCCAGAAGTCGACCATGACGACTTTGCCGCGCAGCGACTCGGGCGTGAGCGCGGTCGAGTTGATCCACGTACCGCCGCCGGCGAATCCGGGAAACGATCCTTCGACGTCGAGCGGCGGCAGTGGCGGCAGTTCTGGCCGCTTCACAGGTGCTGCGACATCTGGCGTGCTCGCGCTGTCACCCGGATGGAGCAGCGCGACCAGATGCTGCTCGGCGGGCGCGGTGGCGATGCCGGCGCGTGCGAATACGGCCGCGTCGCGTCCCGACGCCAACAGCAATACGACCGCGAGCGTCGCTGCGCCTAACGCTCGGCGCGCCCACCGGTCTACGCCGGCGGCGCCGCGGAGCTGCTCGAGCAGGCGCCCGCCGGCGGCGAGCACGATGGCCAGCGACGTGGCAGCGCCGGCCGCGAACGCGAGGTACAACGACGCGGAGCGCACGCCCGCTCCGCCCGCGGCGGCCAGGGCAATCACCAGACCCAGGATCGGGCCGGCACACGGCGCCCACAACATCGCGACGGCGGCGCCGATCACCACGTTACCCACTATTCCCCGTGCACCGCCCACGGCGCGGTCGAGCCGCGCGCCTAACCGAACCGGCAAGGCCGCCAGGAACGACGCGACACGCGGAAAGAGGAGGCTCGCACCCACGACGCCGAGCAGCATCAGCGCGACGAGGCGGCCGCCCTCGCTCGCCCGCACGAGCCATCCCGCGCCCAACGTTGTGGCCGATGCGACGACGGCAAACGTGATCGCCATCCCGGCCAGCATGGGGAGAATGTCGCGCGCGAGCGGTCGCCCGGTTCGCGCCATGACGAGCGGCACAACGGGCAGAATGCACGGGCTCGCGATGGTGAGCACACCACCGAGATACGCCAGCACGACGAGAGCGATCACGCGAACACCTCCTGTCGGTCGTCCAGACGCTTCACTCCACCCGCAGGGCGATCGACGGCGGTAACGACGCCGCCCGCCGCGCCGGAATCCAGCTGGCCGCGATGGCCGTCACGACCAGCGCCGCGGCCGCCCCGCCTAACGCTAGCGGATCGGTGGGACTCACGCCGAACAACACCGAGCCGAGGACGCGCGTGAGCAGCGCCGCGCCCACGAGGCCCACCACGATGCCGATCGCCGCGTCGACGAGCGCGTGCCGCGCGATCATCCGCCGCACTTGCGCGGGCTGCGCGCCAAGCGCCATGCGAACGCCGATCTCGCGCGTGCGCAAACTCACCAGGTAGGCGATCACGCCATAGATGCCCACCGCCCCAATGCACATCGCGATGAGCGCGGCGATGCCGAGAATCGTGAGCGTGAACGTCGTCCGCGCCTCGGCGTGCGTGACGAGCGCGGTCATGGGCGTCACCGCGTAGATGGGCAGCGCCGGCGCGACGCCGCCGACCATGCGCCGAATGGGCGCGATCAATCCGGTTTCATCTCCCGACGCGCGCACCACGAACGCGACGTCGCGCGGCGCCCAGGCCTTGCCGGCTGCGTTGAGCGTCAAGAGCGGCATGTACACCGTTTCTGTCGGCGGCTGATCGAGTCCAGCGTCGCGCACGCTGCCCACCACGCCCACGACGGTCGACCAGGGATCGGACACGGTCATGCGGATGCGTCGCCCAACAGGCGACGCGCCCTTCCAGTATCGTTGGGCGAGCGCTTCGCTCACGATCACCTCGCGCGGCCGGTGCGCCGGGTCCACCGACGGATCGATGCGATCGAACACGCGGCCCGCGACGAGCGGTATGCCCATCGCGCGGAAGTAGCCGGGCGTCACGAACGCCATCGAGTGGATGCCTGGAATCGTCCCCGGGCGCAGCGGATGATCTTCGACGAACACGGCGCTATCCTGCCGGCTCTCGTCCATCAGCGGCAGCTTGGTCACGACGCCGGCCGCGCGTACGCCGGACAGCGCCGCGAGCGAATCCGAGACCTGCGACACGAGGCGCGCGATGTCCGCCGCGGCCGGGTACCCGACGTTAGGCATCGCGACGCGGAACGCGAGCGCATGATCCGGCCTGAAACCGGGATCCACGGCGCGCAGCGCGGCGAAGCTCCGCGCGAGCAGGCCGGCGCCCGCGAGGAGCACCAGCGCCAGCGCGACCTGCGCGATCACGAGGCCGCGCCGCGCACCCGAGCGCGCGCGGCCGCCGGTCGCGCCGGAGCCGGTCGCCCCGAGAATGGCCGACAACGACAGCGCACGCGCGCGCGCCACCGGCACGAGGCTCACGAGACACGCCGCCGCCGCCGCGGCGGCCACCGCCACGGCCACGACCAGCACGTCCACGCGCACGTCACCTAACCGGGGAACGCTGCTGGCCGCACCCGCGGCAGCCAGCACGCGTACCGCGGCGACCGCGCACGCGATGCCCAACGCGGCACCGGTCGCCGCGATGAGTCCCGCCTCGGAGAGAAACTCGGCCAGCACGCTCAGGCGGCCCGCGCCTAACGCCCGCCGCACCGCCAGCTCCCGCTGCCGGCCCTCGGCGCGCGCGAGAAACAAGTTGGCGACGTTCGCGCAGGCGATGGCCAGCAGCACCACGGCGGCGCCTAACACGACCCACAGGACGCGGCCGATGTCGCCGACCACCACGTCGCGCAACGGACGGACCACGGCCTCCATGTGCGTCACCCGGACCGCGTCCACGGTGAGCCGGCCGGGATACACCACCGGCACCGTCGGCAGCAGCCGCTGCAGATCCGCCCGCGCCGCATCGAGTGTCACGCCGTCGCGCAGCCGCGCGATCCCGCGGAAATCGAACGCCGCCGATGCCGTGTGCGCGGGATCGATGACTAGCGGAATCCAGATCGCGGTGGCCGGTTCCGGGAAATGGAACGACGCCGGCATCACACCCACGATCGTGCGCTCCACACCGTCGACCATCATTTGCCGGCCGATCACCGACGGGTCACCGCCGAACTTTCGCTTCCACAGCGATTCGCCGATGAGTACCACCGGCGCCGCGCCCGGTTGCACATCCGCGTCGCTCAACGCTCGACCCGAGCGCGGCCCGACCTCGAGCACCCGAAACACCCCGGCCGTCATGAGCGCCGCCGGCACCCGCTCGGCGTCGCCGCTGCCGGCGCCGGTTGCGGTCGATGGCAGCACGTTGGCCGAGGTCGCCTCGTAGGCGCCGACGTCCGTGAACACGCGATTGCCGCTTCGATAGACGAGATAGGTCGCGTCCGATTGGTCGACGTGCGCAACGCCGGCCACCGCAAGCGTGTGCGAGAGGTCGGCCAGCCGGTCCGCGTGCGCATACGGCAGCGGACGCAGCAACACACCGTTCACGACGGAAAACACGGCCGTCGTCCCGCCGATGCCGAGCATCAGCGTCAGCGTAGCCGAGAGCGTGAACCCGGGTACGCGCACCAGGCGGCGCGCTGTCTGACGCAGTCGAACAGGTGAGCGCATCGATCGCGATCGCCGAAGAGGTCAATGGTCAAGCTACGATCCGGTCAGGGCGCGGGCATGTCAGATATGTCAGCATCACGCAAGTGATCCCTGACGAAACCCAGCGAGGCACGCCACGTCGAGCGAAACCCAACCGGGGCTGGCCTCCACGACAAAAACTTCAAAGGATACCTAAAGGGATGCAAGGGATGGGGAAGATTGCCTCGTCGCGAGGGTCTGTACGTTGCCTAACGCGCGGGAGCTGGCCTCTACGCTCATGTGGAAGGCGGACACGATCGGACATTACGGACACGACCGGACCGTTCGCCTGGGGCAGGTGATCCATCTCCATTGGCGGGCCAACGCGCGCGCTGTTGTTGTAAACAACAAGACGAGACGTGGACCGCGTGCGATGAGGTTTGCCCTGCGGCAGAACGGTCTGGTCGTGTCCGTAGTGTCCGGCCGTGTCCGTTGCCACATCGGCGTAGATCCGGCCCCCACAGTTTGTACCACCGATTGGACCCGTCAAGGATGACAAACGTGAAGGTGGGGTAACGACAGACACGGTTCGGTTGCTTCCGCGAGCGGCTCTGCCTAACGGAGAGATGCACGATTTGTTTTTTGACCATACGCCAACGAACTTCCGGCCGCGGCCGAGCGATGCCTGTGGTTATCCCCAGTTTCACTTTCGTTATCCGTTGAACCCTTGTCGAGGAGACCCGCCACGCGCCTCGGCCGGTCGCCGTAGGTATTAGCCCGGCGTTGATCGCCCGGCCTCCCTGGTCAAGGCCGCACGTTGCCCATCCGGACTCTATTGACAGGCTGCGGACCGCGTGGGAGTATCCGGTCCGAATCGAGTGATCCGCCGGACCGCTCGATGGCTCGACCCGCGATCAGTCAGGCCAGGAGAAACCCGATGGCCCACGCGCAGCTTCCGGTTGTCGATCACCCAACCCAGGCCACCATGCGGCAGGACGCGTGGTGGGTGCAGCCGACGGTCGTGGCCATCGTGTTCGCGTCGTTCGTCGTGTACGCCACGTGGGCCGCATTTCAGAACGCCCACTACACGTTCGGCCCGTATCTCTCGCCGTTCTTTTCGCCGGAGATCTTCGGCAGTTCGCCGCACGCGATCTTCGGCCCGAAGCCGGGCTGGTGGCCGGGTTGGCTTCCGTTCTCACCCGCACTCATCATTCTGCCGTTCCCCGGCCTGTTCCGCGTCACGTGCTACTATTATAGAGGCGCGTACTACAAGGCGATGTGGGCCGATCCGCCGTCGTGCACGGTGCGCGAGCCGCGACACAGCTACGTCGGTGAGCATTCGTTCCCGCTCATCCTGCAGAACGTCCATCGCTACTTCCTCTACATCGCATTCATCTTCCTGGTCATCCTCGCGCACGACGCGTGGAACGCGCTCTGGTTCACGGATCGGGCCACGGGGCAGACGCACTTCGGCATCGGCGTCGGGACGCTCGTCCTAACGCTGAACGTCGTACTGCTGACCTGCTACACGTTCGGCTGCCACTCGCTCCGACACATCGTGGGCGGATACCTCGACCGGCTCGCGAATCGCCCGGTGCGCCGCACGGCGTATGCGTGCGTGAGCTGCTTCAATCGCTGGCACATGCGGTGGGCATGGTTCAGCCTCTTCAGCGTGGCGCTCACGGACCTCTACGTGCGCCTGTGCTCGATGGGCGTGTTGCACGACATCCGCCTCCTGTGATTCCCGTCAGGCACCCGACGCATGGCTGAGTACGAAACCGTCGCGCACGACGTGCTGGTGATCGGCGCCGGCGGCGCGGGCCTGCGTGCCGCCATCGCCGCCGTCGAGGGTCCGGGCCTAACGGTTGGCGTGGTCTGCAAATCGCTCCTCGGCAAGGCGCACACGGTGATGGCCGAGGGCGGCATCGCGGCCTCGCTCGGCAACGTGGACGACCGCGACAACTGGAAAGTGCACTTCAGCGACACCATGCGCGGCGGCCAGTACCTCAACAACTGGCGCATGGCCGAGCTCCACGCCAAGGAAGCGCCCGCGCGCGTGCGCGAGCTCGAGGCATGGGGTGCGCTGTTCGATCGGACGCCGGACGGCCGCATCCTCCAGCGCAACTTCGGCGGGCACAAGTATCCGCGTCTCGCGCACGTCGGCGATCGCACGGGACTCGAGATGATCCGCACGCTGCAGGACCACGCGATCCATCTGGGCATCGACGTGCACATGGAGTCTACGGTCCTAATGCTGCTCAAGGATGGCGACCGTGTGGCCGGCGCATTTGGTTACGATCGCGAGCGCGGGCGATTCCGGTTGTTCCGCGCGAAGGCTGTGGTGCTGGCGACGGGCGGCATCGGCCGCGCGTTTCGCATCACGAGCAACAGCTGGGAATACACGGGCGACGGGCAGTCGCTGGCCTACCACGCCGGCGCGGCGCTGCAGGACATGGAGTTCGTGCAGTTCCATCCGACGGGCATGGTGTGGCCGCCGAGCGTGCGCGGCATTCTCGTGACCGAAGGCGTGCGCGGCGAAGGCGGCGTGCTGCGCAACAGCGAGGGCCGTCGCTTCATGTTCGACGATGTTCCCGAGAATTATCGCTCGCAGACGGCCACCGACCCCGACGAAGGCTGGCGCTACACGCAGGGCGACAAATCCGCCAAGCGTCCGCCGGAGCTGCTCACGCGCGACCACGTGGCGCGCTGCATCGTGCGCGAAGTGCGAGAGGGCCGCGGCAGCCCGCACGGCGGGGTGTATCTCGACATCGCCTGGATCGCGGAGCGTTTGCCCAACGCAGCCGACCACATCAAGAAAAAATTGCCGAGCATGTACCACCAGTTCAAGCAGCTGGCGGACATCGACATTACCAAGGAGGCGATGGAGGTCGGTCCGACGACGCACTACATGATGGGCGGCGTGCGCGTCGATGGCGACACGCAGATGTCCACCGTGCCGGGCTTGTTCGCCGCCGGCGAGTGCGCGGCCGGCCTGCACGGTGCCAATCGGTTAGGCGGCAACTCGCTCTCCGACCTGCTGGTGTTCGGCCGCCGTGCCGGCGAGCACGCGGCCGCGTTCGCGCGCGAGCACGGCGCCGTGACCGTCGACGAGTCCGCGGTCGCCGGCGCGGCGCGCCGCGCGCTCGAGCCCTTCGACCGGAACAACGGCGAGGGCCCGTATCAGATCCAACAGGCGCTTCAGGTTACGATGCAGGACCTGGTGGGCATCGTCCGGCGCGACGATGACATGCGGCAAGCGTTAGGCAAGATCGACGCGCTCCGCGCGCGCGCCCAGCGCGTGAGCGTCGAGGGCAATCGCGAGTACAACCCGGGGTGGCACACCGCGCTCGATCTGGGCAACTTGCTCACGATCGCCGAAGCGATCACACGCTCGGCGCTCGAGCGGCGTGAAAGTCGCGGCGGACATTTCCGCGACGACTATCCGTCGAAGGACGCGAGCTACAGCACGTTCAACATCGTGATCCGGAAGGCGAAGGACGGCACCATGCAGTTGAGCCGCGAGCCCATCGCGCCGATGCCCGATGAGCTGCGCGCCGTGATCGCCGAGATGGGCTGATCGGGAGACCTCGAGTATGGCAACCACGACGGTCGAAAAGGAACGCCCAGGCGCCGCGTCCGGATCCGCACCTGGATCCGCGACGAGAACGGCCACGTTTCGCGTATGGCGCGGCGACGCGGCCGGCGGTGCGTTTCGCGACTATGTCACCGAGGTCACGCCGGGCATGGTGGTGCTGGACGCCATCCATCAGATACAGGCCGAGCAAGCGAACGATCTCGCCGTGCGGTGGAACTGTAAGGCAGGCAAATGCGGCTCGTGTTCCGCGGAGATCAACGGCAAGCCGCGCCTCATGTGCATGACTCGTCTCAACGATCTGCAGCTCGACAAGCCGGTGACGGTCGAGCCGATGCATACGTTCCCGCGCGTCAAGGATCTGGTGACCGACGTCTCGTGGAATTTCCGCGTGAAGAAGCGCATTCAGCGCTTCACGCCGCGCCCTCCCGATGCGCCCGATGGCACGTGGCGCATGCAGCAGAGCGACGTGGACCGCGTGCAGGAATTCCGGAAGTGCATCGAGTGCTTCCTCTGCCAGGACGTGTGCCACGTGCTGCGCGAGCACCAGAAGGAGGATGAGTTCATCGGCCCGCGGTTCCTGGTCTACGTTGCGGCGTTGGAGATGCACCCGCTCGATGTGGCTGACCGCGTGCCCGAGCTCAAGGAGGCACACGGCATTGGGTACTGTAACATCACGAAGTGTTGTACCAAGGTGTGTCCCGAGGGGATCACCATCACGGACAACGCGATCATCCCGCTCAAGGAGCGCGTGGTGGACGAGTTCTACGATCCGATCGGGAAGCTGGTGAAGATCTTTTCGCGGAAGCGCCGAAGTTAGGCGCGGGAGGTTTCCATGTATTCCCTCAAGCCGATTACCGCCGCCGGCATTGGCGCGGCGCTGCAGAAAGCCGAGCGCTACCGGCTGCTCAACGATTGGACAGCGGCCGACAGCATCTGTCAGGACGTGCTCGAGATCGACCCGGCCAACCAACAGGCGCTCACGACCTTGCTGCTCGCGATCACCGATGGCTTCGCCGACAACGCGGCGGAAGCGGTGGCGCGTGCGCGCGATGTGCTCCCGCGGCTCGATGACGAATACAAGCGGCACTATTATGCCGGCATCATCTGCGAGCGTCGCGCGACCGCGCTCCTGCGTCGCGGCGGACCGCGCGCGCACGAGGTGGCGGACGGATGGTTGCGCGAGGCGATGCCGCACTACGAGCGTGCGGAGCGCCTGCGGCCGGCGGGCAACGACGAAGCCATCCTCCGCTGGAACGCGTGTGCGCGCTTGCTCAATCGGAGCGAGCGTCTGCATCCACGCGTGCACGAAGAATTCGAGCCGGCGCTCGAGTAGACTGCCGGCGGCCTAACGGAAGCCACATCGTTCTCACCTTCCAGGAGAAGTCCAATGCGTGGTTCGCTCGCTCTCGTCGCCGTCGCGGCAGTCGCCTTCGCCGCTGCCGCTGCCGCCCAGGACCCGGGCACGTCGGTCAAACCGTTCGACGCGAAGCGTGGCGGTAGTCCGAACGTGCACATGTTGGCGCACCTGGTCACGCACAAAGGCGCCTGGAAGTTGGCGGACGTCGAGATGGAGCAGGATCCAAACAGGCCGTACGTGTACGCGTGCGGGTTCACGAACTTCGACGTCCAGATCTACGACGTGAAGGATCCATCGCACCCGAAGATGGTCTACTCGTGGACCATCGAGAATCCGGAGCTGCACCGCGGCATCGGCGCGATGGATGGCAAGTATTTCAAGATCGGAAATCGCTACTACTACGCGCAGTCGCTGCAGTTCATGCAGGGTACGCCGGACGCCGACCTGGGCGCGGTGATTTTCGACGTCACCGGTTTGCCCGACTCGTCGAAGGTGAAAGTCGTAGCCCGTATCCGGTACCCGAAGGCACCGGGCGGATTCCACAACACGTTCGCGTACAAACACTCGGATGGACGCGTCCTGTATTTCGCGACGGTCAACGAAGGGCACGCCCTGATTTATGATCTCGACAAAGTCGTGAGCGGCGCCGACTCGAGCACGTGGCTCGTGGGAGAGGTGCCGAATCCGACGCCGTTCAAGGCCTTCGGCACCGCGAGCTACCACGATTTCTATGTGGGCTACGATGCGGCCACGCATCAGGACAAGTTCTACGGCGCCGGGTTAGGCGGCTATTCGGTGTGGGATGTCAGCAAGCCCGAGACCCCCAAGCAGCTGTTCACGATCACGGGACTCGGCCTCGATGTCGCGCACACGTTCACGCCATCGCCCGACGGCAAGTACGCGGTCACGGAGACCGAGTACCAGTACACGCCGCTCAGGATCTGGGACCTGACCGACGGGCAGACCGGCAAGACACAGAACCTGGACACGCCGATCAGCGGTTGGACCGCCGATTGGCGCGACCTGTCGCACAATCACGAGGTGCGCTGGCCCTATGTGTTCGTGTCGGCGTACGAGGACGGCCTCCAGATCTTCGACCTCAAGAATCCGCTGGCACCAAAGACCGACGGTTATTACTACACGTGCGAGTGCACGCACATGCACGGATTTGGCGGCACGCCCGACAATGGCTGGGAGAGCACGATCAGCGTCGAGCAGGGTGCGTTCGGCGTCGACGTGCGCAACTACGACGGGCTCATCGCGCTGTCCGACATGCGCACCGGCCTTTGGCTCTTCCGCATGGATGGGTTCACGGGTTGGAACGGACGCTCGATGGGAATGCCGAATATCTCGAGCGTGCAGGACTACGATCACGGGCCGGATGGCGCGCCAAAGCCGGCGACGTCGCCGGGCAAGGGCCGCCAGTGATCGGGCGGCTGGGCGCGGCAGCGCTTGCAGCGTCGCTCCTAACGCTGTCCGGCCCGGACATCGGGCCCTACGACATCCCGCTGTACGCGACGCGGAGTGCGCCGGCCGCCAAAGGGCGCGCGCGCCTTGCCTTCGCCGAGTCGCCGTTCGGGGTCGCCGTCACAGCGGACGGCCACGCGCGGTACGATGCGCAGGTCACGGCGTCCGGCCTCCCCGCTCCGTCTTCGTTAGGCACGTACCGCGTCTATGTTGCGTGGGCGGTCTCCTCCGACCTCGCCCATTGGCAGCGGCTCGGCGTCGTGACGAACGGGAAGTCGACGGTCGGCGCGGTCACGATGGACAAGTTTCTCCTCGTGATCGCCGCCGAGCGGGACTCTGGAGCCGCGACACACAGCGGTCCGTCCGTGTTGCACGGTAGCTCGCCGAGTACGTTTCTCCAGAGCTTCCAGGCGCACACCGCGTTCTTTCACGGAGTGACGGATTGACCCGCAGCATGTGGACGACCGCGGCGCTGCTGGTCGCCGCGGTCGCGGCGACCAGCAGCGCCCAGCAGCACGACACCACCATGCCAGCAATGCCGCCGGCCATGCCGATGCCGAACATGCCGGCATCCCCGGCGGACACATCGCCCAAACGCGACACGTCGATGGCGATGCCCATGCCCGGGATGTCATCGAGCGCGATGGCGATGCCCATCCCGATGCCGAAGGGCATGGTGATGATGCCGGGGCTCGTCGGCTTGACGCCGCCGGGCGGCACGTTCCTGCCCGGCGCCGGCGTGAACCCGTCCACTCTGCCTAACGTTAGGCCGAGTGAGGTGGTGCGGGTGAAGGATGGCGATACGCTCGACTTGACGGCGACACTCGTGCGCCGCACGGTCGCCGGGCGGCCCTATGTGATGTACGGCTTCAACGGCCAGGTGCCGGGTCCGCTGCTCCGCGTCCCGCAAAACGCGACGATCACGGTGCGGTTCCACAACCACATCGACCTGCCCAGCTCGATCCACTGGCACGGCGTTAGGCTCGACAACCGGTTCGACGGTGTGCCGGGCGTCACCCAACAGCCGGTCGCACCGGGCGACAGCTTCGTCTATCGCGTCCACTTCCCCGACGCCGGCGTGTACTGGTACCACCCGCACGTGCGCGAGGACATCGAGCAGGCGCTTGGGCTGTTCGGCAACCTGATCGTCGATTCGCCCGATTCGGCGTACTACTCGCCGGCCAATCAGGAGCAGGTGCTGGTGTTCGATGACCTCCTCGTGAACGCGGACACCCTCATTCCGTACGGCAAAACGGGACCGGACTTCGCGCTCATGGGGCGCGTCGGCAATGTGTTGCTCGTGAACGGCGAGCCGCGATACACCCTCACCGCGCATCGCGGCGACGTGGTGCGATTCTACCTCACGAATGCCGCCAGCTCGCGCACGTACAACATTTCGTTCGGCGGCGCGCCCATCAAAGTGCTCGCATCGGACGTGAGCCGGTTCGAGCACGAGGAGCGCGTGCCGAGCGTCCTCCTCGCGCCGGCCGAGCGCTACATCGTGGAAGTTCGGTTCGACCATCCGGGCCGGTACGCGCTGGTGAACGCCGTGCAGGCGATCAACCACTTCCGCGGGGAGTTCGACGCCGAAGTCGATACGTTAGGCACGGTGACGGTCGATTCGTCGGAGGCACAGCCCGACTACGCCGCCCCGTTCGGCACCCTGCGCGACAACGCCGCGGTCACGCGCGACATCGACCGCTATCGCCCGTACTTCGACAAACCACCGGACAAACGCCTAACGCTCACCATGCGCGGCAGCGGTCTGCCCGTGGCCACCGTGCAGTTCATGAACGTCGACACCGCGTACTATGCGCCCGTCGAATGGGTGGACGGCATGCCGGACATGAACTGGCTGTCGACGAGCGAGCAGGTGCGGTGGATCCTGCGCGACGACGCGACGGGCAAAGAGAACATGGACATCGACTGGCACGTGAAGCAGGGATCGGTGGTGAAGCTCGAGTTGTACAACGATCCCAAGTCGTTCCATCCGATGCAGCACCCGATCCATCTGCACGGCCAGCGCATGCTCGTCGTCGCACGCGACGGGGTGCGCACGAAGAATCTCGTCTGGAAGGACACGGTGCTGATCCCGGTGGGGTCGACGGTCGACGTGCTGATCGACGCGTCGAATCCGGGTACGTGGATGCTGCACTGTCACATCGCCGAGCATCTCGGTTCGGGGATGATGACCGTGCTGCACGTCGATCCCGGCGCTCCGTGATTCGTTAGGCCGACGCGCTCACGTGCGCGGGTGCGAATCGAACCAGCGGCGCCACTTGTTCTTGAGCCGCGTCAACGAGAAGCGATACACGTCGTCGTACTCGCGGGCGAGGCGCGCGCGCTCGTCGTAGAGGTGCGTGATGATGACGTTGCGCTCCATGATTTCGTCCACGAATCGCTCGAGGCTGACGGCCGTTTCCGCGTCGACGTCGCACGGCCACGCGGCGGGATCGTAGTCGAACGTCATGAAGTCGCGCGCGTAGACGTCGTGCACACGCTTGGCGAGCGCCGGCGTGTATGACGCGCCTGCCAGCAGCGCCGCACCGTTCGCGCGGGGCATTGTCTCCGGCGCTTCGCGTCCGGCCCGTCGATACAGCAGCCCGACGGTCGCCGGGAGATTCTCCGTCTTGCCGATGTGCGTAAACCGAATGGCGTCGGGATAGGCGAGGTCCACCTGACGGCGCCAGTGCGGGTCGCTCGTCGCGCTGATCGTGCGCTCGACGTGCGCGACGAATTCCGCGAATTGAATGGGTTGCTTGTGTCCAACATCCGGCGCGGAGCCGCGCAGGGCTTGATAGACGTCTTCGACGGTTGGCTCGTACAGATACACCTTGTCCCGCCACGCCGAGACAAAGCGCGTATATGGATTGCGCACGACGGTGAATCGGAGAACGTCGTCATCCTCGAGCAGTTCTCGTTGGGCAGCGTCGTCGAGCTCAGTGAGCGCGGGAAGCGGCGCATTGACGCGGGCGTGCACGAACATGCCGCGCTTGGTCTGGCGGCTCGTTCGCGGGAACATCGTGAGCGGCGTCGAAGCGTACAGGTCGCGGAGTACCATCTTGATCGCGGTGCACGCGGCCTTCGGCACTTCGAGATAGACGACGCGGTCTCTCAGGTGCGCAAAGGATCCGTAGGCGAGGCGCTTTTGGACTACACCCGGATTGAGACCGGGACATGCATCCAGTATGCGAGTGACGGCATACCCGAGACCCATGCGACGCCTCCCTCGTGCAACGACACCCACTGATGAACTTGCTCGGCTAGCGAACTCGTCGCAAGAGTGAGGCCGCGTCATGATACCTCAGGTGCGAGTGAAATGAGTGCCGACTAACCAAGCGTTTCGCGTAGGTCGACTGGCCACCCTTGCGACTCTCGGCGTGTCGAACCATTGATCTGCGGTCCTCGCGTTCCCCTTCCAATCGAAGCCGACATGACGACAGGCGATTCTGTCCCCGCCCCCGCCGGCACCTCGAGTGCGGCTGCCCCGCGCCCCGCGCGTCCCGAGCGCTGGAACGCACTGCTTCAGGACCTCCGCTATACGCTGCGCGGCTTGCGAAACTCGCCTGGCTTCACCGCCGCGGTGGTGATCACTCTCGCGTTGGGCATTGGCGCGAACGCGGCGATGTTCTCGATCGTCGACCGCCTGCTCTTCCGTGCGCCGGCGATGCTCCGCGATCCGTCGCGGGTGCATCACATCTATCTCGCCAACACGTACCGGGGAAAAGAAAACTTCAACAACGGCGTGCAATACGCTCGCTACACGGACTTCACGAAGTGGACGACGTCCTTCAGCCGGCTCGCCGAGGTGACCGAGGACAAGCAACCGATCGGTACGGGGGAGGACGCACGGCAGATGCAGGTGGGCATCGTGAGCGCGAGTTTCTTCGGCTTTTTCGATGCGCCGCCGGTGCTCGGCCGCTACTTCACGGAAGCCGAAGACAAGACGCCTAACGGAACGCCGGTGGCCGTGCTCTCGTATCCGATGTGGCGAACCAAATTCGGCGGCGCGCGCGACGTGCTCGGCAAACCCATCCAGATCGGCGCGACCACGTACACGATCATAGGCGTGGCGCCGGCTGGATTCGCGGGACTGTGGGAGAGCGACCCGCCGGCGGCCTTCATCCCGATTACCGCATACGGCCACGAGATGAGCAGCAACTTTTTGATCCCTGGCGAAGCGTGGTGGAGCACGTACCACTGGACGTGGGCATCGATGATCGTCGAGCGCAAGCCGGGCGTGAGCCTCGCGGCCGCGACCGCCGACATGACCCAGGCGTACATCCGCAGCTACCAGGCGGCGCTGGCCCTCTCGCCCCACATGCAGCCGATTGCGATCACGCGCCCGCATGTCCTGATCGGGTCGATCCTCAGCGAGCGCGGGCCTAACGAATCGAATACGGCCAAGGTCGCCACCTGGATCACCGGCGTCGCCATCGTCGTCTGGCTGATCGCGTGCGCCAATGTCGCCAACCTGCTGCTCGCCCGCGCGCTGCGGCGCCGCCGCGAGATCGCCGTGCGCCTCGCACTCGGCGTGAGCGACGCGCGTCTAGCATCGCAGCTCGTCACCGAAAGCGTCGTGCTGGCCTTCGCCGGCGGCGTCATTGGGATCGCGATCGCGCAGTGGGGCGGCGCGCTCTTGCGGGCACAGCTCCTTTCCGGCAGCGCGAAACCCGCCGTCCTAACCGACACGCGCACGCTGCTCTACGCCGGCGTGGCCGCGCTCGTGGCCGGGCTGCTCACCGGTCTCGCGCCCATTGTGCAGACCCGCCGGACCAACCTCGCGGCCGATCTCAAGGCCGGCGCGCGCGAAGGCACGTATCAACGGTCGCGTCTGCGCGTCGCCTTGCTCGTGTTCCAGGGGACGCTCTCGGTTGTCCTGCTGGTTGGTGCCGGACTCTTTGTCAGGAGCTTGCGCCAAGTGCGCGACCTCCCGCTCGGCTTCGACGTCGAGCACGTGCTCGCGGTGGACCTCTCGATGCGCGGCGTGAAGCTCGACAGCGCGCAGAACATCGCGCTCCGCCGGCGCCTGCTCGATGCCACGAGCTCCATTCCGGGCGTCGTGAGCGCCACGCGACAGCTGACCATGCCCTTCTGGAGCGAGTGGGACATGAGCTTGTATGTCGCCGGCATCGACTCGGTCGACAAGTTAGGCAGCTTCGACTTGAATGCCGTGTCCCCCGCGTACTTCAAGACCATGGGCACGCGCATCCTCGCCGGGCGCCCGCTCACCGAGGCTGATCGCGACGGCGCGCCGCGCGCGATGGTGGTGAGCGAAGGCATGGCCAAGACGCTCTGGCCGGGGCGGTCCGCAATCGGCCAGTGCGTGAAGGTGGGTGCCGACACGCTACCATGCACATATGTCGTCGGCATCGCCGAGAACATCAAGGAACGCCAGCTCGACAACGATCCGGGCCTCTACTACTACATGCCGATCGCGCAATACCATCCCGACATGGGCGGTCTGTTCGTGCGCACCCGAGGGCCGGCCGTCGACTACCAGGAAAGCGTCCGGCGGATGCTGCAGCCCGTGATGCCCGGCGCGGCGTATCTGGTCGTCACGCCGTTCACGCAGGTGTTGGGCGGCGAGACGCAGTCCTGGCGGTTAGGCGCGACGATGTTCGTGGTATTCGGCACGCTGGCGCTCGTGCTGGCGGCGATTGGACTCTACAGCGTCATCACCTACAACGTCGCCCAACGGACCCACGAGCTCGGCGTCCGCGCTGCGTTAGGCGCGCGGATGGGCGACCTGGCGCGGCTGGTGGTGCGCGAAGCCATGCAGCTCACCGTCGCCGGCGTCGCGCTCGGCTTGGGGCTCGCACTGTTCGTGGCGCGGTGGGTCGAACCCCTGCTCTTCCACGAGTCGCCGCGCGATCCGTGGGTGTTCGGCATCGTGGCGGCGGTCCTGCTGGGGGTCGCCGCGGTCGCCAGCTTCATGCCCGCCCAGCGCGCCGCGCGCGCCGATCCCATGCAGGCGCTGCGCTCGGACTAACGCACCGGATCGAGGCGGGCGCGGGCGTCGACGGGAAACCTCTGCGCCCGCGCCTTCGTATATTGAGGCATGAGATCGCCACGTATCCTCTCGCTCGGTGGGTAAGCCGTGGTCGACCCCGACGTCGTCGAGCTCGCGCAGGTTCTGGCCATCGTCGGCACCTTTGCCATCGTCATGATCGGCTGCGTGGTCGCCGGGCTGACGATTGTCAAGCGCCGTCCGCGCGAGCGCCCCGCGTTGGATGACAACCGCCTGCAACATCTCGAGCAGGCGGTGGACGCGATTGCGCTCGAGGTGGAGCGCATCTCCGAGGGACAGCGCTTCACCACCAGGCTGCTCGCCCAACGACAGGCTGACGGCGCGGCCATTCCTGCGGAGCCGGCGCGCGTTCCGCGCAGCGACCCCACGCGATAAATGCGGCAGAGCTTGCATCATCGCGCGCGGTGTGCGCAATGATGCACGAGATCGCCGGCCGCCACGATACGTCGACGGCTGGAAGCGATTCGTTCGCTCTCGCGGAGGTTTCCCATGTCGTCTGCTGCTCTCCGAAACGAATTCCCGCCCCCGCCCCCGCCCCCGCGTGCACCGACACCGTTCCTTCCGCAGGCGCCCAACGTACACGTACAACCACCGTTCGTGTTCGTGCAGCCGGAATGGAGCTATCGCGAGGTGGTTCGCAATCTGGATGAGACCGGTGCGATGACCGAAGCCGATTTGAACACACTCGGGGTCGAAGGCTGGGAGCTCGCCGGCATTCTGCAAGACGGCCGCAGTGTCCGATACTACCTCAAGCGCCAAACGCGCTGAGTCGGCACATCGCGTGACATCTGAGACATCCGCCGCCCGCGACGGCGCGCGCACGACGCCGCCCGACGTCGAGATTCGCGCCTTCGAGTCGAGCGACATTCCCGACGCGCTCGCGCTATGGCGCGCGGCGGATGGCGTGGTGCTGCGCGATGCGGATCAGGCGGCTCCGCTCCGCGAGTATCTGCAACGACACGCGGCGTCGAGCTTCGTCGCGGTGTCCGGCTCGCGCGTGATCGGGACCGTGCTGTGCGGACACGACGGCCGTCGCGGCTATTTGTACCACCTCGCTGTCGAGCGCGTGCATCGCGGACGCGGCATCGGTCGCGCGCTCGCCACACGCGCGCTCGACGCACTACGGCACGATGGCATCGAGAAGTGTCACCTCATGGTGGTCGCCGAGAACGCCGAGGCGCGGGTGTTCTGGTCGGCACTCGGCTGGCAGTTGCGATCCGACGTCGTCCTCATGTCGTACACGTCGGCGGACTCGCCTAACGCGTAGGGCATGCCGCCGCAGTCTGCGTCCGCGCGGCGTTAGACGCAGGAGAAGCGACCCCCGAAACGGCTGAGCTTGCCTCGACAGCAAGGCACACTCATTCATTCGGAACGATCGTCGGCCACGATCTCCCGACGATTCGCTCTTCGCTGATTTCCCTTCCGCGGGGGGGCGTCACCTGGTCACTCGAGCCACCAACCCGCTGATGCCAGCGCGCAAGTCACCGATGCGCTGGGTCGCATCGCGCGTGCGCACGGTTGCGAGGAGGTGGGCGCGCCGATCACACAGCCTCGCCAGGCGTGCGCTCTACGCGGGCACGCGCCGGCAATGCCCCGTGTGCGCGCACTCCGCGCGACGGTTCCTGCCGTACGGCATCGTGGCACGCGACGACGCGCGCTGTCCCGCGTGCGGATCCCTCGAACGGCATCGCTTCGTCTGGTTGTATCTCGCCCAACGGACCAACCTGTTCGATGCGCGCCCCAAACGCGTGTTGCACGTCGCGCCCGAGCCGTGCTTTGCCGAGCGTTTCGCCAAACGCATCGGCCCCGGCTACATCACCGCCGACCTTCAGCCCAACTTGGCCGCCGAGTCGATCGATATCGAGCACATTCCGCACCGAGACGGCTCGTTCGACGCGGTGTATTGCAGCCACGTGTTGGAGCACGTGCCCGACGACCGCCGCGCCATGACCGAGATGCGCCGCGTGCTCAAGGACGACGGTTGGGCGCTGATCCTGGTCCCGATTACAACGGATCGCACCATCGAGGATCCGTCGATCACCGACCCGATGGAGCGCGAGCGACTGTTCGGACAACACGACCACGTGCGGCGCTACGGACGCGATTTCGTTCAGCGTCTCGAGGAAGCCGGGCTCGGCGTCACGGTTGTCACCGTCTCACAGGTCGCCCGGGCGGACGATGTGGTGCGGCTGGGACTCACGGCAGCCGCGGGCGAACTCTATTACTGTCAGAGAAGGTAGCAGCGACGGCGCATTGCGCCCGCCGCGCCGCGTGGAATATGGTAGTCGCGCTCGACGCCTCTCTGCCAACCACAATTCGATCACCGAGGTTTGTCCATGGAATACCGCCGCATCGGACGGTGTTTGACCATGCTCGTCATCGCCGCAGCCGGAACCGCGGCTGCCCAGTCCGCGCCTAACACACTGACCCCGCGCGAGAAGGCCCAGGGCTGGATGCTCCTGTTCGACGGCCAGACCACCTCGGGATGGCGCGGCTACAAGCAAGAGGCGATGCCCGCGGGCTGGTCGGTGGTGAACGGCACGCTCACCAAGAGCACGGAGACCGAGGACATCGTCACCACCGGCGAGTACGGCGACTTCGAGCTCGACGTCGACTGGAAGATCGGCACCGGCGGCAACAGCGGCATCTTCTATCGCGGGACGGAAGAGTACGACCACGTCTACTGGAGTGCGCCGGAGTTCCAGCTCCTGGATGATGCGAACGCACCGGATGGTAAGAGCCGTCTAACGGCGGCCGGCGCCGACTACGGACTCTATCCCGCACCGGCGGGCATCGTGAAGCCGGCTGGAGAATGGAACACGACGCGGATCATCGTGACCGGCGCGCACGTGGAGCACTGGCTCAACGGCAAGAAGCTCCTCTCGTACACGCTGTGGGGTCCAGCGTGGTCCGCGAAGGTGAAGAAGAGCAAGTTCGCGCCCTACGCAAATTATGGAATGGCGAAGAAGGGTCTCATCGCCATCCAGGGCGATCACCCGGGCGTGCTGGCGTTGCGCAACATCAAGATCAAAGCGTTGCACTGACGGACTGCGCTGTCCGTCGTGAAATCTTGATGCGACCCGCGCGCGTGATCGCGGTTGGGCACGCGACGCGCGCGATGGGGATGCGCACCGGGCTAACGCGGCGCGGCAGATGTTTGCGGACCCGCTCGCCGCTTGACGTCTTGCCGAGGATCGCGCGATGTGGTGGACGCATCTGTTGGGCTGGATTGCGATCATCGCCGCCGCGTTTCACGCCGTGCGGATGTGGCAGCTCGACTTCCGCCTGCAACGCCTGCGACGCCCCGGGATTCCGCGCTCTGCCTACCTGATGGTCCCGTTCCGCTGGCGTCGCCGCCTCTATGTGAACGAGGCATCGCCGCTCATCACGCAGGCGTGGCAGGCCGTCGCACTGATGTACGCATTCGGTGTGCTCGGCGCCGTGCTCATCGCGCGACGCTAGGGCGGTTGCCGCATCCGCATCCTGCGTTGGGCAGGTCCCGAGCGCTGCCCAACGGGCCCGATGCGATTTTTTCGGAGCCCGATGGCAGTTTGGGGACGAGGAACACGTGGTCGCCACCAGAGCCGACTGGAATGGGACACCCACGACGAGTGCGTACACGCGCACCGTTGGGCGAACGATGTCGATGTCTTCGCACCGTTAGGGATGTATCGGAACGCCGTTTGCACATGCCCTCTCGACATCGCGGAGAAAGATGTTATACTGCGCCCAGCGCGAGACGATGATGGCGCGCGAGCCGGTCGAACTTCTCGTCGCAGGTGGGTGATGGACGCGGAGCGGTGATACCGGCCACCGGCGACGACGAGCCGGTCTGTTAGGCACTCGCGGCACCGAACGGCCGGACACGGCGGATCGCGGAACGCGGAACCAGGACCGCATCGATGCTCTGTGTTCGACGTGACGATTACACGGCGGCGTCGAGTTGGCGGCTGCTCCAGTGGTGCATGGCCCGCGGCGCCGACGAATTCACGCTGGGATTTCTCGGCCCGCCGTATGTGCCGGGCACGACGTGGGCCGAGCTCGATGAATTGCTGGCGCCGTTCCGCCGGCGTGTGGCGAGCGCGGGCGACCGGTGGATGCTCACCGGCGAGTCCGCGATCGTGCTGCAAACGATGCTGCCCGATGGATTGTTGGGCAGAGCGAATGGGCCGGCCGCGGTGCGTGATCCAGCAGTCTATCGCGGCGGCGCGTTGATGTTGTCGATCGAGTCAGACGCGGGAGTCGGAACACTCTCGCTGCAGGACGATGACGAGGCGAGCCTGGCTCGGACAGGGTTGCCCGTTCATCGCGGAGGGACGGCGCGCTGAATATGACCGGCGCCACGGACCTCGAGCATGTGTGTGTCAGACGTAAAGCGGTCGTCCACCGACGTACCGCGAAGCGGCTGGTAACCATTTCACCCTTACACTGAGGGGATCATTCATGCCCACGCGGGATCGCTATCGTGAGTATCGGGAGGACCAGACCACGATCTGGGTGAGCAAGGCGGCACGCGCCTTCCTCGATCGCGAGAAGAAACACTCGCGCGAATCAACCACGAGTGTCGTCGATCGACTCCTCCGCGAACTCCGGGGGACGCGGCGCGGGTCGAAGAAGTAGAGCACGTCGTTCCACATTTCGGGGGAAGAGGGTAGGCGCAACGCACCGCGTTGCCCCTGCGCTCTTCCCCCGCTCGCGTTCCGGGTACTATTTCTCAGTCACGCGCGCGCCGCGCGTGCGATTTTCTTTACCCCCGACCTGGCCGTGACCAACCGACCCGCGCCACCAGACCCGTCCGCCTCGCCGCGCCGCGGGTTCCTCGCCCAACTCGCGACTGCCGTCGTCGGCGTGGCCGCGGGCGCACTCGCACGACCCGCACGGGCCGTCGCGGCGACGATGCCCTACGGACGCGCCCGCGCCGACACGAGTGCGGCGCCGAACCACCGCTGGGATCTCTCGTGGGTCGACAAGATCACAGCGCCGCACCGCCAACTGTTCGATTCGCCGCAGATCCAGGACGGCGACGCGCTCTCCAAGGCGTCGCTCTTCCTCGCCGGCTACCACGAGGTGTACGGCACCGCGGATTCCGACGTCAACGTCGTGATCGTCGTGCGCCACCGCGCCATCCCGATGGCCCTCACGAGCGACGTCTGGGCCCGTTACGACTTCATCGCAGACCGGACCAAGCTCAAGGATCCGACCACCGGCCGCTCCGCGACGCGCAATCCGTTTGTCGGCGTCAAAGATGGCGACAAGTACGCGCTCATTGACCCGGACGCGTCGCTCGATGCGCTCATTGCACGCGGCGTCATCGTGCTCGTGTGCAACCTCGCGTTAGGTGGCTTCGCCTATCAGGTTGCCGACAAGACCAAACAGCGCGTGGACACCATCCGGGCCGAGCTCCAACACTCGCTGGTGCCTGGCGCAACGCTCGTTCCATCGGGCATCTTCGGCGTCGCCCGCGCCGAGGAGGCCGGTTGTCACTACATGTCCCTCACGTGATCGCGCGCCTTGCGTTAGGCATCGGCACGATTGCGCCCCATCCATCCTGAGCCGCCGCGTGCCGTCGACTCGTATCCCGCGTAAGGCGTTCGCCTTTTGGCCGCTCGCCATCGTGGTGGTGGCCGCCGATTGGGTCACCAAGTCCCTTGCGGTTGTGTACCTCGAACCCGCGCACATTCCGCATCCGCTCATCGGCACCCTGGTGCAATTGACGCTCACGTACAACCCCGGCACGGCATTTGGAATACCTGTTGGAGGCGGCGACGCAGCGCGCATCGGCTTGGTGGTGGTGGTGGTGATCGCTCTGGTGATCCTGTTCGGTATGTACCGGAACGCCGCCCCGTCCGATGCCTGGCTCGGCGCCGCGTTAGGCCTGGTGTCGGGTGGCGCGCTGGGCAATCTCATCGACCGCCTGCACTCGGCGCGCGGCGTGGTGGATTTCATCGACGTGCGGTTCGGCACCTGGCATTTCTGGACGTTCAACGTGGCCGACGCAGGCGTGTCGGTGGGAGCGGTGTTGCTCGCCATCGTGCTCTGGCACCATGACAAAGCACGGACATCCGGGAGGACACCATGATTCGGAAACTGAAATCCGGCGAATACCGTCTCTATTCGCGCAAGAAGAATCCGAAGACCGGCAGACGCCGGAACCTGGGCACGTTCAAGTCTCGCGCTGCCGCCGAGAAACACGAGCGCGCAGTGCAGTACTTCAAGCACGGGTAAGCACGCGCTGACGCGCGCTTCGCTCGTACGATGACCATACAATCCGCCTCCGATCTCGCCGGGCTGCAGCGCGCCGGTCGTCTCGTCGCGCGCACGCTCGGCGAGATGCGCGCCGCCGTACGACCCGGCATCACGACTGGCGCGCTCGACGGCATCGCCGCGCGGTTCGCTCGCGCCGAGGGCGCGCGCTCCGCGCCGCAGCTCGCGTACGATTTCCCGGGATTCACCTGCATCAGCGTGAACGACGAAGTCGTGCACGGCATTCCCGGCCCGCGCGTGCTCCGCGGCGGCGACGTCGTCAAGTTGGATGTGACGCTCGAGCTCGATGGCTACATCGCCGATGCGGCGGTGACGGTGCTCGTGCCACCGGCGGAGCGCGCCGCGCGCGAACTGCAGCGCTGCGCACGCCAGGCATTCACGTCCGCGCTGCGCTCCGCGCGTGCCGGTACGACACTCGCCGACCTCGGCGGTGCCGTGGAGCGCGAAGTGCATCGCCATGGATTCGCGGTGGTGCGCGAGCTGAGCGGCCACGGCGTCGGGCGGCGGATCCACGAAAGCCCGTCAGTGCCTAACTGGCGCGACCCCGTCACGCGCGGTTTGCTCACGCCGGGCCTCGTGATCGCGCTCGAACCGATGATCACGCCGCGTCCAACGCGCGTGGTCGAGGATCGGGATGGCTGGACCCTGCGCACGCAGAACGGAGCGCCCGCGGCGCACCACGAACACACGATCGTCATTCGAAACGGCGCGCCGTTGGTGATCACCGCGTAGAGAGGTCCCTCCTGACCATGTCACTCACCCCCGGCCAACGCGCCAGCCGCAGCGTCGCTCTCGGACCCGACAAAGTCCGCGCCTTCGCCGAGCTCACCGGTGACTACAATCCGCTCCACTTCGACGAAGCGTTCACGGCGCGGACGCGCTTCGGGAAACTGGTGGTCCAAGGCGGATTGACCACCGGACTGTTGCACGCGCTCGTCGCCATGGACATGCCGGGGCCGGGCACCGTGTTTCTGAGCCAGAACTGGAAGTTCACCGCGCCCGTCTACATCGGTGACACGATCACGGCCGAGGCGGAAGTAATGAGTGTGCACGCGACGAAGCCGGTCACGCAGCTGCGCATCATCGTGCGGCGCCAGACGGGCGAAGTCGTGTTGGACGGCGAGGCGTGGTGCTACACGTTCTCGGGCGACGCATGACCGGCGCCGCGGCGGGCGTGTAAGTTACAGATAGCCTGCCGTCGCCCGTCACGCGCGGCGGCAGTGGCTCAGTTCTTCACGGCGCCCGCAGCCCAAGCGGAGCGCACCGATCGCGAGTGCACATGTCATCTCTCGATTCGTTTGGCAGCCGCTCGACGTTGAACGTCGACGGCACCGCCTACACCATCTTCCGGCTCGACGCACCCGGCCTCACCTCGCTCGGCGGCGCGCGCATCGACCGGCTCCCGATTTCGCTCCGCGTCCTGCTCGAGAATCTGCTGCGCAACGAGGACGGCGCGTTCGTCAAGCGCGACGACATCGCCGCCCTCGCGACGTGGGATGTGAAGGCCGCGCGCGAGCAGGAGATCGCGTTTCGTCCGGCGCGCGTGCTGCTGCAGGACTTCACCGGCGTCCCCGCGGTGGTCGATCTCGCCGCCATGCGCGACGCGATCGCCCGGTTAGGCGGCGACCCGACGCGCATCAATCCGCTGCAGCCGGCGGACCTGGTGATCGACCACTCCGTGCAGGTGGATGAGTACGGCACGGAGGCGGCGCTGCTGATCAACACGACCAGGGAATTCGAGCGGAACAACGAGCGGTACGCCTTTCTGCGTTGGGGACAGCGCGCGTTCCGCAACTTCAGCGTCGTGCCGCCGGGCACCGGCATCTGCCACCAGGTGAATCTCGAGTACCTCGGCCGATCCGTGTTCAGCGCCGAGCAGGACGGTGTGCGCCATGCCTATCCGGACTCGCTGGTCGGCACTGACTCGCACACGACGATGATCAATGGGTTAGGCGTGGTGGGTTGGGGTGTCGGCGGCATCGAAGCCGAGGCGGCCATGTTAGGCCAACCGCTCTCGATGCTGGTGCCCGAGGTAGTGGGGTTCAAGCTGCACGGCCGGCTCCCGGCCGGCGCCACGGCGACCGACCTCGTGCTCGCGGTCACGCAGATGCTCCGCAAGAAAAAGGTGGTCGGCAAGTTCGTGGAATTCTACGGCGCGGGTCTCTCGTCGTTGTCGCTCGCCGATCGCGCGACCATCGGCAACATGGCGCCCGAGTACGGTGCGACGATCGGCTTCTTCCCGGTGGATGACGAGACGCTCAAGTATCTGCGCTTCACGGGTCGGAGCGATCAGCAGGTGAAGCTGGTCGACGCGTACTGTAAGGCACAGGGGATGTTCCGGACCGACGCGTCGCCGGACCCGGTGTTCAGCGACACGATCGAGCTGGACCTCGGGATCGTCGAGCCGTCGCTGGCCGGTCCCAAGCGCCCGCAGGATCGGGTGCCGTTGGCGAAGGCGAAGGCGATGTTCGCCGAGGCACTCGAGGGTGAGCTGGAGCGGTTAGGCGAGGCGACGGCAGGTCGGTCATCGTTAGGCAGCAGTGGCTCGGGAGGCGTCGGGGTCGCGCCGGCCGCCGCGGCCGCCGGCGTGAGCGTGCGCATGCGCGGCCAGACGTTCACGATCACCCACGGCTCGGTCGTGATTGCCGCCATCACCAGCTGCACCAACACGTCCAATCCGTCGGTGATGATCGGCGCCGGCCTGCTGGCCAAGAAGGCCGTCGACAAAGGCCTCACGGTGAAGCCGTGGATCAAGAC
>DATJET010000228.1:0-11197 GCA_035496295.1 Gemmatimonadaceae bacterium | reverse complement strand
GGCCGGCGTCCCCGCTTCGGACGACATGCCCAGCGCAACCACGATTCTCGACGCGCGCGCGATGGATCGCACGCTGCGTCGCATGGCGGATGAAATCGTCGAGCTGAACGACGGCACGGACAATCTCATCATCGTCGGCATTCAACGCCGCGGCGTGCAACTCGCCGAGCGGATCGCCGCCACGATCAAAGCCCGCAACGACGTCGATGTCCCGCGCGGCGCCCTCGACATCACACTGTATCGCGACGACCTGCAAACCGTGGGGCCGCGGCCCGTCGTCGGCGCCACCAAGCTGCCGTGGGATCTCGAGGACAAATTCGTCGTGATCGTGGACGACGTGCTGTACACCGGACGCACCGTGCGCGCAGCGCTCGACGAGCTCGCGGACTTTGGACGGCCGGCGCGCATCGCGCTCGCGGTGCTGGTCGATCGCGGCGGCCGCGAGCTGCCCATTCACGCCGATGTCGTGGGCAAGAAAATCGATGTGGCGCCGCACGATCGCGTCGACGTGCTCGTCGAAGAACTCGATGGCAAGGACGGCGTGGTGATCGCCCGCCGCGACGACGACGCGTGACGAGCGCACTCGGCAAAGACCTGCTCGGTCTCGAGCCGCTGACGTCGGAGCAAATCCAACTCATCCTCGACACCGCCGAGCCCTTCAAGGAGATCTCGGAGCGCGCCATCAAGAAGGTGCCCGCGCTTCGCGGGCAGACGATCGTCAACCTGTTCTTCGAGGCGTCGACCCGCACGCGCATCTCGTTCGAGTTCGCCGAGAAGCGGTTGTCGGCCGATACGGTGAACGTGGCGTCGTCGGGGTCGAGCGTGCAGAAGGGCGAGACGCTGGTCGACACGGCGCGAAATCTCGAGGCGATGCGCATCGACATGGTCGTGATCCGGCATGGCGCGTCGGGCGCGGCGCGCTTTCTGGCCGACCGCATCGTTAGCAACGTGATCAACGCCGGCGATGGCACGCACGAGCATCCCACGCAAGGGCTGCTCGACCTCCTCACGCTGCGCGATCACTTCGGCACGCTCGCCGGGCGTCGCGTGTGCATTGTGGGCGACGTGCTTCACTCGCGCGTGGCGCGCTCGAACATCTGGGGGCTCAAGAAAATGGGCGCCGAGGTGGCGGTGTGCGGACCGCGGTCGCTGCTGCCGTGGGCGATCGGGGAGTTCGGCGTGACGGTGTTCTCGCGCGTCGAGGAGGCGATCGAATGGGCGGAAGCGCTCAACATCCTGCGTCTGCAGTTGGAGCGGATGACGGCGGGCTACATTCCGTCGCTGCGCGAGTACAACCGCGTGTTCGGCATCACGCGCGAGCGGCTCGCGCGCGCGCCGCGCGACGTGCTCATCCTGCACCCCGGGCCGATGAATCGCGGCGTGGAGATCGATTCCGACGTCGCGGACGGCCCGCACAGCGTGATCCTGAACCAGGTGACTAACGGAGTGGCGATCCGGATGGCGGTGCTCTACCTGCTGGCCGGGGGCCGGCCGGAGTTGGCGGAAGCGGCGAAGGGAGGATCGGAGCGGTGACGCGCCGGCTGCTGCTCCAGGGCGGCACGCTGCTGGATCCGTCGCGGCGGCTCGATGCGCGCGGCGACCTGCTCATCGCCGACGGCAAGGTCGCCCGGTTAGGCGGGACGATCGACGCCGGCGATTCGACCGAGGTGCTCGACTGCGCGGGGTGCTACGTGTCGCCGGGGTTCATCGACGTGCACTGTCACCTGCGCGAGCCGGGCCGCGAAGACGTGGAGACGATCGCCACGGGCGCGCAGGCCGCGGCCGCGGGCGGGTTCACCGCCGTGTGCGCGATGCCTAACACAGAACCGGTCACCGACAACCAGGCGGCGGTGGGCTTCATCATCCGCCAGGCGCTCCGGGCCGGCGCGGCGCGCGTGTATCCGATCGGCGCGATCTCCGTTGGGCAGCGCGGCGAGGCGCTGGCGGAATTCGGCGAGATGGTGGGCGCCGGGGCGGTGGCGGTGAGCGACGACGGCCGCCCGGTGGCGAGCGCGCACCTCATGCGCACCGCGCTCGAGTACGCGCAGGCGTTCGACATTCCGGTGATCGATCACTGCGAGGAGCCCACCCTCGCCAAAGGCGGCGCCATGAACGAGGGCGTGGTGAGCGCACGCCTGGGCCTCCCCGGCATTCCGACGGAAGCCGAGGAGATCATGGTGATCCGCGACATCCTGCTCGCGCGGCGCACCGGCGGACACGTGCACCTGGCGCACATGTCCACCAAGGGCAGCGTGGAGCTCATCCGGTGGGGCAAGGAGCGGGGCATTCGCGTGACCGCCGAAGTGACGCCGCACCATCTGACGCTCACCGAGGACGCGTGCGAGGGCTACGACACGCACGCCAAGATGAACCCGCCGCTCCGCACCGCGGCCGACGTCACTGCGTTAGGCGAAGCGCTGCGCGACGGCACCATCGATCTCGTCGCCACCGATCATGCGCCGCACCACTACGACGCCAAGGAGCGCGAGTTCACCGACGCGCCGTTCGGCATCATCGGCCTCGAGACGGCGCTCGCGCTCGTGGTCACCGAGCTCGTGACGCCGGGCATCATCGATTTCGCGACGCTCGTCGACCGCATGTCATGCCGGCCGGCTGCGCTGTTCCACTTGCAGGGCGGCACGCTGGCCGAGGGCTCGGTGGCCGATGTCACGGTGTTCGATCCCGGCCGCGCGTGGACGGTGGACCCGTCGTCGTTCCTCTCCAAAGGCCGCAACACGCCATACGCCGGGCGCGCGCTCACCGGACGCGCGGTGTACACGATCGTGGGCGGGCACGTGGTGTACCGCCTTGGCGGATGACGTCCGTCGGGGATGTCGAAAGGGGACGTTCGGGCCGCCGACGTGGTGGAGGTAGTACTTGATGGGACTCGTCGAACCTCGCGTGCGGCACGAAGTTACCGTGAGCCATCGTCGAAAGTCTACCTACACCTTAGAATGTACTCACGACGGCCGCGGTGGCCACGGACCGACGCTCGAGACGGCGCATCAACGCAAGGAAAGTAGGGAGCACGCGGCGCGCATCGTGCTGGCTGCACGTCTGATGGTTCGAGTGAACGAGCTCACGGCGGAGCAGGTGATCGCGTTAGTCGCGGCGCGCGCCGCGCAGGCAGATGTCCAATCGTGCAGCACGGCTCGGACGAGCCGGCGGGGGAAGGCATGACGGATCCAGCGGTGAACACGGAGCAGGTGACGGCGCTGTTCGAGGAGCGACAGCGCTATGAGTCGTGGCTCGCAATGCTCGAGGCGAAACGCGCGACGACTCCTGCGCACATCTTCGAGCGGGTCCACGCGGACTATGCGACCCGCCTCGCGCGCGTGGTCGAGGAGCTTGGCTCGCACCGCGCTGCTTTGCAGGATCTCGAGAGCTCGTTCATGGAGCGCCTCGCGCTCCTCGACGTCGACGACGCGAAGAATCGCGACGAAGCGCTCGAGGCCGAGTTACGGTCCACCGTCGGCGAGCTGAGTGTCGAGCACCACGAGGAAGTCCGCTCGCGCACGCAAACGGCGCTGGCAGCGGTGGCGGACGAACGGTCGCACGTGGCGGAAGAGTTGGCCAAGCTGCGCACGATGCTCGAGGCGAGCGGCGGAACGCCCGCGTCGGCCGCGCCCGCAGTGACGAACCAGCCTGCGGCGCCGCCACCCGAGCAGCGGCGTCCGGCGGCCGCGGCGCAGGGCGTTGCGGGCAAGCGGGATGATTGGCAACAGGTCAACTTCGATCGTGCGGCGCAAACACCGGCGCGTCCGGCTGCCGCGGCATCGGCTGCGCCCATGAACGACACGCAGCCCGGCTCCGCTGCGCCTCGCCGCACCAGCGCGCCCGACGTTCGCCCAACGGGCGGCCCCTTCGATGATCTCGAGTTCCTGAAGACGATGATCGAACCGCGCACGAGCGGCGAAGGCGTGGCGGTCGGAAGCGGCGCCAGTGCACCGGCGTCGCGGTCTGCGTCGGGCGCCATTGGGTCGCAAACGCCGCCGCAGCAGGTGGCGAGCACCACCGGTGCGTCGCTGCCTACCGTTGGGCGCGCGGTCGAAGAAAACATGCTGCCCAAGGAAGGCGGGCAGGATCAGGTGAAGACGCTCAAGTGCCAGGAGTGCGGCACGCTCAACTATCCCACCGAGTGGTACTGCGAGCGGTGCGGAGCAGAGCTCGCGGCGCTATAGAGCGGACAGAACGCAGACACAGCCGGACAAAACACGGACCGCGATAGGGTGGTCCGCTCCTCCAAATGTGAAAAAGCCCGGAGCGAGTGCTCCGGGCTTTGCTTTCCGTTGGGCGAAAGCTTAGTGCGCAGCCTTCTTCGCCAAGTGGCTCTTCCGCCGCGCCGCCGCGTTGCGGTGAATCAAGCCTTTGCGCGCCGCACGATCGAGCAATTGGACCGCGCGCGTGCGCTGCGCATCCGTCGCATCCGCGCCGCTCGCTTTCTTGACCGCGGTGCGGAGCTCGGAGCGCTGTGCGCGGTTACGGACCGCGGCCGCGCGCGACTTGCGCATGTTCTTTTTCGCCGAATCGATACGTGGCACGTGGGTCTCCGACAGCGCTCGATGAAATGATCTCGCGAAGCGCGTAGTCTAGAAGTGCACGTGATCGATGTCAAGGCGCGGCAAGACTTTGACTTAGGCGGAGTGGTCCACTACCTTTCGCGCCGACGAGCCAGGCAGGCTTTTTCTCCCCTCCGGCCATCGATACTTGGGGACTTTTCAGACCTTCATCGTTCAATTTCCGGCGTTGCTCTTCGCGATGATCGCGCATGAGTACGCACATGGATACGCCGCCCTGAAGCAGGGCGATCCCACCGCGTATCAGCTCGGCCGTCTCACGTGGAATCCGATCAAACACATCGACCCCTTCATGAGCATCTTACTGCCGCTCGTGATGGTGTTGGCGCATGGTCCGATCATCGGCGGAGCGAAGCCGGTTCCGGTGAACCCGCGCAACTACAGGAAGTTCAAGCGCGGAGACATCATCGTTTCGCTCGCCGGCGTAGCGACGAACGTCGCGATTGCGATCGTCAGCGTGCCGGTCCTCGTGCTTTTGGGATTGGTTGCCCAAGGTGTGCCGGCGACGGCGGGCGTGATCGCGATCCTCCAAGCAATGGTGGTGTGGGGGATTCTCATCAACCTGTTCTTGGTGATGTTCAACCTGCTGCCGATACCGCCCCTAGACGGCTCGCACGTGTTGAAATATCTACTGCCGCCGGCGTGGTCACTCCAATATCAGAAAGTTGGGCAATATGGCATCATCATTCTGATCGTATTGCTGTATGTCGGCGCGGGCCTTCTCAACGTGTGGATGAAACCTGCGTATCTCGGGTTCGTGTACCTCGTGCAACCGGTGGTGCATTTCATTGTGCCGAGCCAGTTTCTCGCAGGAATAGTCGGGTGAGCGCTGTCGCCATCGAGCCGTTGCCGAGCGTGCCCTTCACCGCCGACGCCGAGCCTAACGGAGAGTCGTCGTTCGTCGTCGAGTTGGATCAGTTCTCGGGGCCGCTCGACTTGCTGCTCACGCTCATCCGCGAAGAGCAGGTCGAGATCACCGACATCCCCATCGCGCGCATCTGCGAGCAGTTCCTGGCGCGCATCCATTCGTTAGGCCTGAGCCAGGCGGCCGACTATCTCGAGATGGCGGCGCGGCTGCTGCGCATCAAAGTGCAGATGCTGCTGCCGCGCCACGGCGACGACGAGGCCTGGGACGATCCGCGCGCCGAGCTCGTTAGGCGGCTGCTCGAGTACCAGCAGGTGCGCGAGGTGGTGGACGTGCTCGAGGAGCGGGGCGAGGAGCGCCGCCGTCGGTTCGCGCGCGGCTATCTGCCCGCCGAGCCCGTGGCGCCGCCCGAGGGGCCGCTGTCGCTCTCGCTGCCCGAGCTGCTCGCCGCCGTCGACCGTGTGCTCCGTCTGCTGCGCGAGCCCGACGTGCACGACATCGTGCCGCGCGCGCTCGACGTCGAAGGCGCGATCGCCACGATTCGCGCGGTGCTCGCCTTACGGGCGAGCGCGCGGTGGCGCGACGTCGTGGCCCTCGAGGCCGAGCCGTGGGAAGTGTTGTCGGCGCTACTCGGCTTGCTCGAGCTGGCGCGCCGCGGAGAGCTGCGGCTGCGCCAGCCGCGTCCGTTCGCCGATGTGGAGATTTCGCGTGACGCCGCTAGCGAAGCTGCTTGAGGCCGCGTTGTTCGCGAGCGGCCGGCCCGTCGCGCTCGACGAATTGTACGCGCTCGACACCGAGTCGTCGCCCGCGGCGTTCGCCATGGCGCTCGACGAGATTCGCGAGTGCTACGACAACCAGGGCCACGGCGTCGAGTTGGTCGAGTTAGGCGGCGGATGGCAGGTGCTCACGCGCCCCGAATTCACGGAGACCATCGAGCGCGCCCAACTGGCGTCGCGGCCGCAGCGCCTCTCGTCGGCGGCGCTGGAGACGCTGGCGATCGTCGCCTACCGCCAGCCCATCGGCCGCGCCGACATCGAGGAGATCCGCGGTGTGTCGGTGGGCGGCATGCTCAAGACGCTGCTCGAGCGGGGCCTGATCGACGTCGTTGGGCGAGCCGAGGGATTGGGACGCCCGCTCCTCTATGGGACCACGCCGGCGTTCCTCGAGCAGTTCGCGCTGCGGCATCTGGGCGAGCTGCCGCGTGCCGACGAGCTGGCGGTGGCGCTGCGCGCGGAGCCACGCCCACTCTGATCGCTATGTCGATGCGCATTCAGCGCGCGCTCGCGCGTGCGGGTGTCGCATCCCGTCGCAAAGCCGAGGCGATGGTCGAGTCGGGGCGCGTCACGGTCAACGGCTCGCGCGCCGAGATCGGGCAGGTCGTGGACCCCGAGCGCGATGCCATTGTCGTAGACGGCAAGCGCATCGGCGGTCTGGTCGCCGAACAATGGTTGGTGCTCAACAAACCCGCGGGCGTGATGACCACGCGCTCCGACCCGCGTGGACGCCGGACTGTCTTCGAGTTCGTTCCGCCCGTGGCCGGTTTGACGTACGTTGGGCGGCTCGACTATCTCACCGAGGGCGTGTTGCTGTTCACAACCGACGGCGCGGGAGCGCATGCGCTCATGCACCCCAAAGGCGAAGTGCAGCGGACGTACGAGGTCACCGTGCACGGTGATGCGCCGTCCGCGGTGCGCGCGGCGCGCCGCGGCGTCATGTTGCACGACGGGCCGGTGGACCTGCACGATATCTCGGCGTCGCCGCTGGAGGCGGGGCGGTGGGTGCTGCGCGTCACGATCGCAGAAGGACGCAACCGCGAGGTGCGGCGGTTGTGTCGCGCGCTCGACCTGAGCGTAGAGCGTCTCGTGCGGGTGCGATTCGGACCGGTTGAGCTCGGCCGGTTGGCACCGGGCGAGTCGCGACCGCTCACCGCCCGCGAGCACGAGCGGGTGCGCGACCTGATCACACTGCAGCGTTAGGCACGAATGGAGATCCGGAACTCGACGGTCTTGCTGTTAGGCGGCAGCGGCCTGGTGGGCATGGCGGTGGCGCAGCGCCTGCTGGCGTACGCCCCGCGCCGCGTGGTCATCACCGGCCTCACGCGCGAGGAAGCGGAGCCGGCGGCGGAAGAGCTGCGCACGGAGGCGGGCGACGTCGCGATCGACGCGGCGTGGGGCAACATCTTCGCACCGGCAGACCTCTCGATGCGATCGCGCGACGAGATCCTCGCCGATCCGTCGGCGCGCCGGCGTCTGGTCGAAGACTACGTGGCCCCGTACGGCCAGAGTCCGCTCGACGAGAACCTGCTCTTCACGTGGCTCGTCGACTATCGGCCCGATCTCGTCATCGATTGTGTCAACACGGCGACGGCGCTGGCCTATCAGGATGGACACGCGAGTGCGCTGTCGCTCTTGCGCGCGGCCGACACCAGCACCGTGACGCGAGAAAGTGTCGAGCGGCATTTGTTGACGCTGCCGCTCCCCCAGCTCATCCGGCATCTCGAGGCATTGGTGGAAGGTATGCGCCGCGCGGGTACGCAGACGTACGTGAAGATCGGCACGAGCGGCACCGGCGGCATGGGACTCAACATCCCGTACACGCACAGCGAGGAGAAACCCTCGCGCACGTTGATGTCCAAGTCGGCGGTGGCGGGCGCACAGAGCCTGCTCTTATTTCTGTTAGGCAGGACACCCGGCGCCCCGGCGACCATCGAGATCAAGCCCACCGCCGCGATCGCGTGGCGGCGCCTGGGTTACGGCGCCATCCGCCGGCGCGGCCGCACCATCGAGATCGTCGACTGCGAGCGTCCCTTGTCGGTGGCCGATGCGTTCGCGCCCGGTGCGTCCGGCTGGACGTGCACCGGCCAGCCGCTCGAGAACGTGTTCATCGACGTCGGCGAGAACGGCGTGTTCGCGCGCGACGAGTTCGAGACGGTCAGTGCGTTAGGCCAGATGGAGCTCGTGACGCCCGAGGAGATCGCCGAGGCGGTCGTCATGGAAGTGCAGGGACGTCCCACCGGAAAGGACGTCGTGGCCGCGCTCGACGGCGCGACGTTCGGGCCGACGTACCGTGCCGGCTATCTGCGCGCGGTGGCCGTCGAGGGCCTCGCCCGTCTCGAGGGCGAGCACGGCGTCCGCTCGATCGCCTTCGAGATGCTCGGCCCGCCGCGTCTCACCAAGCTGTTGTACGAAGCGTACGCGTTGGGACGGCTGTGTTCGTCGGTGCGGCTGCTCGCGGCGGCGGACCCGTCGCGCATCGCGCGCGACGCCGAGTCGCTGCTGCGCGAGCGCGACCACGCGATACGCCGGCAAATTCTGTCCGTTGGGCTTCCCATTCTGTTGTCCGATGGCAAGTCGCTCCTGCGCGGTGAAACCGTAGTCGTTCACCCCGACGGACGCGGCACCGACATCGCGCCGCGCGGTTGGGTGGATCTCCGTCCGTCGAACATGGAACAGTGGGTGCGACGCGCGCGCGCAATCGTGGACGCGCCGCACGACGCCGGCAACGGGTCGGGCGCCGACTGGACCGCTGTCGATCCCGATGCGCCGATCGCGCCGGCGCGCCTCGCGGTGTGGATTTTCGAGCACGAGGATGGCGGCTTTCGAGTGAAGCGGTGAAGACGGACAAAGCTCGGACACCGCCGGATCGAGCAGACCGCTCGGCGGATCGAACCTTCGAGAGCCGCGCGTAGTATTACTGAAGGTTTTCGACTCACCCTTCACGGTGCGGAGCTGTCGTGGCGACACGGGCGATGCCGGCCGCCGATACGGCGCTGGTCCAGGGAATTCTCGAGCAGGTCGGGCGGCGGATTGTCGGCCAGGATTACATGGTCGAGCGACTGCTCATCGGCTTGCTCACGGGCGGACACGTGTTGCTCGAGGGCGTGCCGGGGCTCGCCAAAACGCTCACGGTGAAGACGCTCGCCGAAGCGATCCATACATCGTTCCAACGCATCCAGTTCACGCCGGACCTGCTGCCCGCCGATGTCATCGGCACGCAGATCTTCGACCAACAAACCGGTCAGTTCCGCGCAAAGAAAGGCCCGATCTTCGCCAATATCATTCTTGCCGACGAAATCAACCGCGCGCCGGCAAAGGTGCAGAGCGCGTTGCTCGAGGCGATGCAGGAAAAGCAGGTCACGCTCGGTGGCGTCACGCATCTGCTCGAGGAGCCGTTCCTCGTGCTGGCTACGCAGAATCCCATCGAGCAGGAAGGCACCTACCCGCTGCCCGAAGCGCAGGTCGACCGTTTCATGCTCAAGCTGCACGTCGGGTATCCCTCGCGGCAGGAAGAGAAGGAAATCATGCGGCGGATGGCGGGCGGGCAAGCGATTCCAATCGACGCAGTCGCGAGTCCCGCCATGATTCTCGAAGCGCGGCGCCGCATTGCCGAGCTGTACGTTGACGACCGCGTGGTGGACTACATCGTCGACATCGTGCACGCGACGCGCACGCCGGCCGGAGTGGGATTGGCGGACCTCACGCCGCTCATCGAGTACGGTGCGAGCCCGCGCGCGACGATCTTTCTGGCGCAGGGATCGCGCGCCCACGCATTCCTCCGCGGCCGCACGTTCGTGACGCCCGATGACGTGAAGGCCGTGGCCCCCGACATTCTCCGCCACCGCGTGCTCACCACCTACGAAGCGGAAGCCGAAGAGGTCTCGAGCGACGAGATCATCCGGCGCATCCTGGCGGCCATCGAGAGCCCGTGACGCGCTCGTCGCACCTCCCCAGCCCCGACGTGCTTCGGCAGGTGAAGCTGATCGAGCTCAAGACGCGGGGGCTCGTGGACTCGCTCTTCACCGGCGAATATCACTCGGTGTTCAAGGGCCAGGGCATGGAGTTCTCGGAGGTGCGCGAATACCAGCCGGGCGACGAAGTGCGGGCCATCGATTGGAACGTGACGGCACGTATGGGACACCCATACATCAAGCGATACATCGAGGAGCGCGAGCTCACGGTGATGCTGGCCGTCGACTTGTCGGGGTCGGAGCGCTTCGGCACCGTGTCGCGGTTCAAGAGCGAGCTCGCGACCGAGCTCAGTGCGGTGCTGGCGATGGCCGCCATCCGGAACAACGACCGTGTGGGCGCGCTCCTGTTCACCGATCGCGTCGAGCACCTCGTACGGCCGGGGAAGGGACGCCGCCACGTACTGCGGCTCGTGCGCGATCTGCTCGCGTGGCAGCCCGACTCCACCGGTACCGACATCGGCCGCGCCACAGAGTACCTGTCGAGACTCCTGCCGCACCGCACGATCATCTTCGTGATTTCGGATTTCGTGGCGCCGGCGCTCGAGCGGCCGCTCAAGCAGCTCGCCCAACGGCACGACGTGGTGGCCGTGACGATCGAGGATCCGCGCGAGCGGGTGCTGCCCGACGTCGGTCTCGTCCGCTTCACCGACCCGGAAACCGGCGCGACCGTCGACGTGAATACGAGCGATCGCAAAGTGCGCGAACGGTACGATCGGCAGGTGCGCACGGAGCGGGATGCACGGACGAAACTCTTCCGGCGGCTCGCCATCGACGAGATCGCGGTGCGCACCGAGCGCAGCTACGTCGAGCCGCTGTTGCGGTTCTTTCGCATGCGGATGGAGCGGGGGATCGGCCGGTGATCGCTGCGCTGCTCGCGCTGCTCGTGCTGCCGCAGGCGGCGCTGCCCGCGGCGGCCGGGCAGGGCGGCGCCGTGTCGCGCGTCGAGATGGGCCTCGCCGTGCGGCCGGAGGTGGTCACGGTGGGCGAGCCGTTCGTGATCACGCTGCG
>DATJET010000227.1:0-6428 GCA_035496295.1 Gemmatimonadaceae bacterium | reverse complement strand
GTGCAGCAGCAGGCGGCACTCGTCGCGAGCTCGCGCGCGGACCTGATGCGCGCCAAGGCGAATCTGCAACAGTCGCAGAGCGCGTTGCGCCGCTCGCAGGACATCAGGAAGACGAATCCGACGTTCGTGTCCGATGATCAGATGGAGCAGTTGAGCACCACGGTGGACGTGAATCAGGCGCTCTACAACTCTGCGGAACACGCGGTGGACCAGGCCGAAGCAGGCCTCAAGAACGCACAGGCGAGTCTCGCGAAGACGACCATCATCGCGCCGATGACCGGCCAGGTGACGCGCCTCAACGTCCAACAGGGCGAGACGGCAATTCAGGGCGAGTTCAACAAAGACGCGGCGCTGTTGCTAACAATCAGCGACATGAAGGCGCTCGAGACCAAGGTGAAGGTGGATGAGACCGACGTGGCCCGCATTCAAGTGGGCGATTCGGCGCAGGTCGAGATCGACGCGTTCCCCGACACGACGTTCGTGGGCAAGGTGGTCGAGATCGCCAACAGCTCGCTCACCGACCCCACAGCAACGACCCAAGCCAACACCACGGGCGACCAAGCCGTTGATTATTACGTGAAGGTGCAGCTGCTCAATCCGCCTCCCGATACACGGCCGGACTTCTCGGCCACGGCCAAGATCGTGACCGACACGCGCAAGAACGTGTTGAGCATTCCGATCATCGCGCTCACGGTGCGCGAGCACCAGGCCCAGCCGTTAGGCGACACGGCGCAGACATCGCTGGGCCGGCAGCCTGTCAAGCAGGTCGGCAACCAGGATGTCGAAGGTGTGTTCGTGATCGGAACGGACAACAAAGTCACGTTCCGGCCGGTGAAGGTGGGTGTGGCGGGCGAGGAATACTTCGAGGTACTGAGCGGCGTCACCCAAGGTGAAAACATCGTCGCGGGCAGTTACCAGGCCATTCGCGACCTCAAGGAGGGCATGTTGGTGCGCGAGACCAAGACCGATTCGACGACGAAGAAAAAGGAGAGTGGCGCGTGATCGCTGACGCACGCGAGATCCCGCTCAGCACCACCGGTGAACGGCAGGCGGTGGTCGGCAATGTGGGCGCGGTCCCGGGGCAGGATTGGGTCATCGTCACACGCGGCATCACCCGCGACTACGACATGGGCGGCGAAGTCGTCAAAGCCCTGCGGGGTGTCGACCTCGCGGTGCGCCGCAACGAGTACGTGGCCATCATGGGCCCGTCCGGTTCGGGCAAGTCGACGCTCATGAACCTCGTGGGCTGCCTCGACACGCCGACGTCCGGCGAGTACTGGCTCAACGGCTCGCTCGTGTCGGACATGAAAGACGACGCGTTGGCGCGCGTGCGCAATCGCGAAATCGGTTTCGTGTTCCAGACGTTCAACCTGCTGCCGCGCGCCACGGCGCTGCACAACGTGGAGCTGCCGCTCGTGTACGCCGGCGTCGGCTCGGCGGATCGGAAGAAGCGCGCGGTAGAGGCGCTGCGACGGGTGCAGCTCGAGGACCGCATGGACCATCGGCCTAACGAACTCTCGGGCGGTCAGCGGCAGCGCGTGGCGATCGCGCGGGCGCTCGTGAATCGGCCCGCCATCCTGTTGGCCGACGAGCCGACCGGCAACCTCGACTCCGGAACCTCCGAAGAAATCATGCGGGTGTTCGAGGAGCTGGCCGACGCAGGGCAGACCGTGATCATGGTGACCCATGAATCCGACATCGCGGCCCACGCCCGGCGCGTCGTGGTACTGCGCGACGGCCGCATCTCGTCCGACGAGCGCCGCGAGAAATTCGTGCAGAAACTGGAGAAGTAGCGCGTGTCGGTGCTGGAAGCGATCCGGCTCGCCCTGGCGCAGATCCGGGTACAGAAGCTCAAGAGCTTCTTCACTCTGTTAGGCGTGACGATCGGCGTGATGTTCCTCATCGCCGTGGTATCGATCGTCCAGGGAATGTCGAACTACGTGACGACCGCTGTCGCCGGCAAGTTCCTGGGCGTGAACACGGCCACGCTGCGCAGCTTCCCGAACTTCCAGACCGGCAACGTAACTGAGGAGCAGTGGCGCCTCTGGATGCGGCGTCCGCCGATCACCATCGCCGACGCATATGCCGTCCGCGACGCGCTGCCGGCGGATGCCGGGTGGGCGATCGACGACGAGAAGTGGGTCAATGCCGAAAGCAAGTACACCAACGGCGGACCACAACTCTTGGCCCATGCATCGACGCCGCAACTGTTCAAGATCAAGAACCTCGTCGTCACGGAAGGCCGGGTCTACAATGAAGAAGAGGAGCAGTTAGGCCTCCCGGTCGCGGTGATCGGAATAGAAACGCAACAGTACTTTTTCCCCGGCGTCGACCCGATCGGGCGCGAGATAAAGGTGGGCGGCCTGCCCTTCCGCGTGATCGGCATCCTCGAAAAGCAGGGCACGATGTTCGGGCAGCCGCTCGACCGCGTGATCTACGCGCCGTTCCAGTCGCCGATGCAGCGGTTCACCGGCGCGCGCATCAATCTCGCGGGCGTCATCGTGCAGGCGCCATCGCCGGCGGCAATGAACGACATCCAGGAAACGGTTACCGAAGTCATGCGGAAGCGGCACAGCCTGCATCCGGCGCAGGACAACAACTTCGTGGTCGAAACGTCGGCATCGGCGTTGAGCGCGTGGGACAAGATCCGCGGCTACCTCGTGGGCGCGGGCATTTTTCTGCCGGCCATTGGCCTCGTCGTGGGCGGCATCGTGATCATGAACATCATGCTGGTGGCCGTGGCCGAACGAACGCGCGAGATCGGCATTCGGAAGTCGTTAGGCGCGCGCCGGCGCGACGTGATGGCGCAATTCCTGGCCGAAGCCACGACACTGAGCATCCTCGGCGCCGCGATCGGGATCGGCCTCGGCTTCGGCCTGTCCAAGCTGCTGTCGTCGGCGTTCGGCCTGCCGTCGGGCGTCGCGCCGTGGTCGATCGTCGTCGCCCTCGGGTTAGGCGGCGGCGTTGGCATCGCGGCAGGCATCTATCCGGCCAGCCGCGCCTCGAAGCTCGATCCGATCATCGCGCTTCGCGCCGAGTGATGCGGTGACGATCCTCGACCGATTGAAGATGTTGTCCGAAGGCGTCGCGATCGCCTTCGACTCCATTCGCACCAACAAGGTGCGCGCCGCGTTGACGATCCTGGGCATCGCCGTGGGCGTCTTCGTGGTCACGGGTATGTCGGCCACCGTGCAGGGCATCAACTCCGGTGTGTCGGCGAGCCTCGCCGCCGCTGGCCCAACGACGTTCTTCGTGACCCGCTGGCCCGTCGCCATCAATTCGTGCAACGGCTCGGCGAACAGCTGCCCCTGGCGCCACAATGCGCCGCTGACCGTCGACGATGCCCACGTGATTCTGCGGCAGCCGGGTATTCACAGCGTCATCGTGCACGTCGGCTCCGCGGCGCAGGTGAAGTACCACGGAAACAACCTGCCGTCTGCGCGTGTGGATGCCTACACGGCCGACTGGACCGAGGTGAACGGCGGCGACATGGTCGCCGGCCGCAACTTCACGGAAGGCGAGAACACCGACGCATCATCCGTCGTCGTGATCAACGTTGCCCTGCGCAAGCAGCTCTTTGCGGACCTGCAGAACGAACAGGCCATCGGCAAGGAGATCCTGATCGGCGCGAATCCATTCCGCGTGATCGGCATCTGGGATCAAACGGGCAGTCTGTTCGACGACGCCGACGAGCCCAAGGCGACGGTGCCGTTCGAGGCCGCCTACCGGAAGCTGAACTTCGGCATTCGCTGGCTGGATCTCACCGTGAAGCCACGCGACGGCGTGACGCAGGACGTTGCCATGGATCAGGCGATCGCCGCGCTGCGCATTCGCCGCCAGCTCAAGCCGGCGCAGGACAACACGTTCTTCGTGAGCACGCCCGAGAAGGTGATGGAGCTTTACAACGACATCGTCGGCAAGTTCTTCGTGTTCATGATCGGCCTGTCGGCCATCGGCCTCATGGTCGGCGGCGTGGGTGTGATCGCGATCATGATGATCAGCGTCACCGAGCGGACACGCGAAATCGGCGTGCGCAAGGCGTTAGGCGCGACGCGCGGGACGATTCTGTGGCAGTTTCTCGTGGAGGCGGCCACGCTCACCATGATCGGCGCGGTCACAGGTCTCGTGGTCGGCGGCGCGCTCACGTACATCATCCGGTCCAACACGTCGATCAAGGCGTCGATGCCGCCGCTGGCGATTGCCGCGGCACTCGTCGCGGCCGCGTTTACGGGGATTCTGTTCGGCCTGTTCCCGGCCTACCGCGCGGCCAAGCTCGATCCGGTGGAAGCCCTCCGCTACGAGTAGTGCAACGGCCGTGCGTACGCGGCCGGCTTCGGGTCCCATGCGCCATCGTCGATTGCCGGTTCTAGCGTTGGTGGCGGAAGGCGTGGCGAGCGCCGTGGATGCGCTCGAGTCGAGCACGCTGCGCACCGCGCTCGTGGTGGCGATGGTGGCGGCCAGCGTCTGCGCGGTGCTCGTGGCCGGTGCCGCGGCGCGCGGTGTGGCGCGCCGCGTGCGCGGCGACGCGCTCGCCGACGGCGCGCGGGGATTCATCGTGTACCAATGGCCGGCCCTGCGTCGCCGCGGCTCCCCGTTAGGCAGCGCCGACGCGCGGGCGCTCGCGTCCCTGCCGGAGATCGCCGGCGCCGCGGCGCACCAGGCGGTGGCGCTGCCGGTCGGCACGGGTGGCCGGCTGCTCACCGGCGTCACGGTGGATGCATACGACGCCGCGGGCCCGGCGCTCGCCAACGCGGACCTCGTGCGGGGCCGCTGGTTCACCGGCGCCGAGGACGCACAGGCTGCGCCGGTGGTGGCGCTCGATGACCGGCTGGCCGCGCGCCTCGCCGCGCCCTCTCGTGCGTTAGGCGGCGAGGTCGAGATCGCTCATCGGCGCTTTCGCGTGATCGGCGTCTATCACGACGACCGAACCGGCCTCCGCGCGATCGTGCCGCTCGAGACCGCCCGGCGCGTCCTCGGCGCCTCGCCCGCATGGACCGACCTCGTCGTGCGTGCGCGCGAAGGCGTCGCGATCGACGACGCCATCCGGGCTGCTGCCACGCGCCTGCGAGTCGAGCGCACCCCCGGAGGTGCGCCGGCCGACTTCGTGATCGCGGGCGCGGACCGTCTGCGCGAGGGCACGCGCATCGTGCCGCTCGCCTCGCGCTCCATGACCGGCGTCCTCGCCGCCTTCGGCCTAACGCTGGCCGGGATCGCGATGCTCCTCCTCATGCGCCGCGCCGTGGGCGACCGCGCCCGAGAAATCGGCATGCGCAAGGTACTCGGCGCCACACGGGCGGCGATCCTGCTCGAGATCGTTGCCGAATCGACCACGCTCGCGACCCTCGGCGGCGTGGCCGGACTCGCCGCCGGACGCGGGCTCGCCATGCTGATGGCGGGCGCGACGCCCATTCCGGCATCGGTGAGCGGCGCGGCCGCGCTCACCGCGTTAGGCCTAACGATCATCGGCGGCGCGGCGCTCGGCGCGCCGCCGGGCGTCCGTGCTGCCAGAGTCGACGTGCTCCACGCTCTGCGCGGCAAGTAAGGCACCGCGACGCCGACCGCTATTCGTTTCGCATCGCGATCACCGGGTCCACGCGCCCGGCGCGCCGCGCCGGTACCAGCGCCGCCACGACGGCGACGACGCCGAGCACCAGCGCCACGCCCACGAACGTCGCCGGATCGTTAGGCCCCACCTCGTACCACAGCGATCGGGCGAGCCGCGCCAAGCCGAACGCGGCCAGGAGACCGACGACGACCCCGGCGCACACCATAGGCGCCGTCTCGCCCGCCACCAGCCGTCGCACATCCCTGGGCCGCGCGCCCAGCGCCAAGCGGATGCCCATCTCGCGAGTGCGCTGAGCCACGGCATACGACAACACGCCGAACACGCCGATCGCGGCCAGCACCAGAGCGAGACTGGCGAACGTCGCCAGCAAGATCGCCACGAGCCGGTCGCCCGCCATGGACCGGCTCAACGCCTCATCCATGGTGACGACGTTGGCGAGGGCGATGTTCGGATCGAGCGCGTGCAGCTCGCGCCGCACGATGGCGAGCGCGTTCACGCCGCCGCCGCGGGCGCGGACGGTGATGATGCCCTGGTGCCAGGCGTTGTGCTGCGCGTACGGCACCCACACGAGTGCGCGACTCGAGTCCGCGGCGGCGAAGTACTTCACGTCGCCCACGACGCCGATGATCTCGCGCTCCACCTTCTCGTCGCGCGAGGACATCGCGCGGCGGCCGATGGGATTCTCGGCCCCGAACATCCGCTTGGCGAACGTCTGGTTCACGATCATCACCGGCGGGGCGGCGGTGTCATCCGTTAGGCGAAAGTCGCGGCCGGCCAGCAGCGGCACGCCGAGTGCCGCGAAGTAGCCCGGCGTGGCGACGTTCCAGTTGATGGAGACCTCGTTGGCCGGCGACGGGTCGCG
>DATJET010000226.1:0-8738 GCA_035496295.1 Gemmatimonadaceae bacterium | reverse complement strand
GACGGCAATCTATCTCCATCGCCAGCAGGCCGCCGGGCTCGAGCACCCGTGCTGCCTCCTTGGCCAGCGCCGCGATCACCGCCATGCCGCCATCGCCCGCGTAGAGCGCGGCGGGCGGCTCCCAATCCCGCACGCTCGACGCCAGCTCCCGCACCTCGCGATACGCGATGTACGGCGGGTTCGACACCACCACGCGCGCGGTCTCGCCGCGTACCGGCGCGAGCAACGACCCCTGTCGGATCTCGACAGGTGTATGCAATGCGCCGGCCATGCGTGCAGCATTGCCGCGCGCCACCTCCACCGCGCCTGTCGACACATCGGTCGCGATCACGCGATCGAATGCGCCCTCGCCGGCGAGTGCGAGCGCGATCGCGCCCGAGCCCGTTCCGATGTCGATCGCGAGTCCACCGGCGCGCGCCGCAGCCCACTCGAGCACCACATCCACCAGCACCTCGGTTTCCTGTCGCGGGATGAGGACGCGATCGTCGACGTCGAGCGTGAGGTGGCGGAACGCCGCTCGACCCACGGCGTACGCGAACGGTGCGCCGCGGGCGCGACGCGCCGCGGCCTCGCATGCCCGCATCACCACCGACTCTTCGAGCAGCGCGTCGGGGTGCAGGGTCGGCCAGAAGCGCGGCTTGTCGGCCACCGCGGCGATCAGATCACGGGCCTCCGCATCGGGCTGATCCATCTCTTTCGCCGCGAACACCAGGGCTATCGTGCGACGCAGATCGTCCACCAACTCGCCGTGGCCTGCGCCTAACGACACCGGCGGCGGCCCGATGGTCCCCGCCACGCGTGCGTTAGACACCGAGCTGCTCCTCGACGTCGGCCAGCATCAAGCGGTCGATCAGCTCGTCCAGATCGCCGTCCAGCGTCCGATCCAGCTCGTGCAGCGTGAAGCCGATGCGATGGTCGGTGACGCGATTCTGCGGAAAATTGTACGTGCGGATCTTGGCCGACCGGTCGCCCGTCCCCACCTGCGTGCGACGCATGCGCGCCCGCTCCGTTTCCTGCTCCGCCAGCCGCTGATCGAGCAGCCGCGCCCGCAACACCTCGAGCGCCTTGAGCTTGTTCTGCAGTTGCGACTTCTGGTCCTGCTGGCTCACCACTATTCCGGTCGGGATGTGCGTGATGCGTACCGCGGAGTCGGTGGTGTTCACGCTCTGCCCGCCCGGACCCGAGGACCGGAACACGTCGATGCGGGTGTCCTTGTCCTCGATCGTCACGTCGACTTCCTCCGCCTCCGGCAGCACGGCCACCGTGGCCGCCGAGGTGTGGATGCGTCCCGAGCTCTCGGTGGCGGGCACGCGCTGCACGCGATGCACGCCCGATTCCCAGCGCAGCCGGCCGTACGCGCCCTCGCCCTGCACCTTGAAGATCACTTCCTTGATTCCGCCTAACGAGCCCTCGGAGAGCGCGATCGGTTCCACCCGCCAGCCTTGTCGCTCGCAATAGCGCGTGTACATGCGGTAGAGATCGGCCGCGAACAACGCGGCTTCGTCGCCTCCCGTCCCGGCGCGGATCTCGACGATGGCGGGTCGGTCCTGCAGCGGATCACGCGGGAGCAGCGCGGGCTTGAGCTCCGCCTCCAGCGTCGCGATCTCGTGGCGCGCCCGCTGCTCCTCGGCACGCGCCTCGGCGGCGAGCTCCGCGTCGTCGACGCCGATCAGCTGCTGCGCCTGGGCAAGATCATCCTCGTGCTTCTTGAGGCGCGCAGCCATCTCGACGACGGGCGCCAGCCGTCGATGCTCCCGGCCGAGGTCGGCAAGCCGCCGCGGATCACGAACCGTGTCCGGGCTGGAAAGCTCGCGCTCGACCTCTTCGGCGCGAGTGATGGCGTCTTGGAGACGATCGCGGAGGCTCAGTGCTCCCTGCCGTACTTCTGCTCGGGCCGGCGGAAGCAGGCGCCGAGTAAGGGTTTGGTGAAAGGCTGGACTTTGATCAAGCTGTGAAACATATCGTGGGCCAATCCGATAGGACAGGCGAAAGGCGGACAGAGCGCGGGGCACTGCCGGACACGACCTGATGGTCCGGTTCTGTCCGGCCGTGTTCGCAGTTTGCGCGCCGCACTGATTTGTCCCGTTTCCGCCTTCTGTCCGCCTTCCCGCCTTCACCGGAGCGACGTGCCGTGGCTCTCACCATCACCGACCTGTCGAAGACGTATCCCAACGGCGTTCGCGCGCTCAAGAACGTTTCCCTCACCGTGGGCAGCGGCATGTTCGGCCTGCTCGGGCCTAACGGAGCCGGCAAGAGCTCGCTCATGCGCACCATCGCCACGCTCCAGGATCCGGACTCGGGCGCGATCCAGCTCGACGGCATCGACGTCCTCACGCAGAAAGACGACGTGCGCAAAGTGTTGGGCTACCTGCCGCAGGAATTCGGCGTGTACCCGAAGATGTCGGCGATCGACATGCTCACCCACCTCGCCATACTCAAGGGCATCACCAACCCGGGCGAGCGCAAGACGATGGTCGAGGCACTGCTGCAGCAAACCAATCTCTGGGACGTGCGCAAGAAGGCGCTGTCGACGTATTCGGGCGGCATGAAGCAGCGCTTCGGCATCGCGCAGGCGCTGCTCGCGAACCCGCGCCTGATCATCGTCGACGAACCCACCGCCGGCCTCGATCCGGCCGAGCGCAATCGCTTCCTGAATCTGTTGTCGTCGATCGGCCGCGACGTCACGGTCATTCTCTCGACGCACATCGTGGACGACGTGCTCGAGCTGTGTCCGCGCATGGCGATCATCTCGGAAGGCGAGCTGCTGCTCGAGGGCTCGCCCAGCGAGTGCCTGGCCACGCTGCAGGGGCAGATCTGGTCGCACGTGTTGAGCAGCGAGGAAGAGCTCAAGGCCATCGAAGGCCAGCTCAAGGTGGTGAGCAGTCACCTCGTGGCCGGACAACACGAGATTCGCGTGTTCTCGCCGACGAATCCGGGCGCCGGCTTCCAGTCCGTGCCCACCGAGCTCGAGGACGTGTACTTCCTGACCGTTGCCCGCCACGCCGTCAACTGACTAACGACCGAGCGACGCGACCATGAACCTGTTCCTCGAGTTCTTCGTGTTCGAGCTCAAGCTCCGCGCGAAGAGCATCTCCACCTACGTGTACTTCATCGGGTGGTTGGCGTTCGGATTCTTCTGCACGGGATCGCAGAGCTTCGGACCCGTCGGCTTCCAGAACGGCAAAGTGCTGCTCAACGGTCCGTACGCGCTGGCCTACAACCAGCTCGCGGCGGCGCTGTTCGGCGTGATCATCATCTCGGCGATCTTCGGCCCGTCGATCCTGCGCGACTTCCAGCGCGACACGTACCAGATGCTGTTCACGAAACCGATCTCGAAGTTCGCGTATTTGGGCGGCCGTTGGGCGGCGTCGCTCGTGACCTGCGTGTTCGTCTTCGCGGGCGTCTCGGTGGGCATGTGGTTAGGCACCTATGCGCCATGGACGGATCGGGCGCGGATCGGGCCTAATCACCTGTGGTGGTACGTCCAGCCGTTCCTCTCGATCACCGTCATCCAGATCTTCGTCCTCGGCTCGCTGTTCTTCATGGTGGCGGCGCTGAGCCGGAAGCTGGTGATCGTGTACCTGGAGGGCGTGGCCCTCTTCATGGTGTACATCATCGGCATCACGGTGTACGCCACGACGCGATCGCTCGAGCACTTCTGGTCCGGCATCCTCGACCCCATCGGGTTCGTGCTGTTCGACAACATCACGCGCTACTGGACCGTGCTCGAGAAGAACACGCTGCTGGTGCCGTGGGGATTCAGCGGCTACTCGCCGGGGGTGTTCCTCTACAACCGCATCCTGTGGAGCGTGGTCGGCTTGGCGTCGTTAGGCATCGTGTGGCGGCTGTTCCCGATGTCGGTGGAGGCGCTCACCGCACGCTCACAGAGCAAGCGCGCGGCGAAGGCTCGACTGATGGACGCCGAGGAAGCGCGGCCGATCCGCACGTTCGTCGCGGCGGCACTGCCCAAGGTCAAGCAGGTGTTCGGGCGCCGCACCACGTACGCGCAATATCTGACGCTCACGGGCATGCGGGTGCGCATGATCACGCGCGAAGTGCCGTTCTGGGGCATCGTCGCGCTGCTCATCGTGTTCGCCATCAACAACGGGAATTTCGCCGGCAACGTGGGCGATCAGAACGTGTGGCCCGTGACGTACCTCATGCTGCAGGCGGTGGAGGGCTCAGCCGAGCTCTTTTTCTACATCGTGGCCACGCTCTACGCCGGCGAGCTGATTTGGCGCGAGCGCGACAACCACTTCGACGGCATCCACGACGCGTTGCCGATGCACGCGACAACCGATTGGCTCTCCAAGCTCACGGCGATCGGCGTGATCGAGTTGATCCTGCTCACCGTGACCGGCCTGGTCGGCATCTTCATGCAGACCATCGCCGGATACCACCACTACGAGTTCCTGCAGTACGTGAAGGAGCTGTACATCGTCACGTTCCCCCAGGTGTTGGCGTGGGCGCTCCTGTCCATGTTCGTGCAGACGCTCGTGTCGAACAAGTTCCTGGGACACGGGATCGTCATCGCGATTTTCGTGATGCAGCCCATCCTGTACAACTTCGGCTGGCAGAACACGCTGTACCTGCCCGGCCAGTTCACGTCGTACACGTACTCGGACATGAACGGGTACGGCTACTTCGTGCAGACGATCTTCTGGGCCGTCACCTATTGGTTTGCGATCTTTGCGTTCCTGGGCGTCGTGTCGATCGCGTTCACGCAGCGGGGCGCGGAGGAATCCGGCCGGGCGCGGCTGCGGCAGGCGCTGGCACGCGCGCCGCGGCTCGCGCCGGCGGCCATTGCGTTCCTCATCATTGCGTTAGGCGCGGGCGGATGGTTCTACTACAACGCGCACGTCCTCAACGAGTACCGGACGGCGGAGGACAACCGGCGCATCAACGCCGGCTACGAGAAGGACTTCAAGCAGTACGAGCTCCTGCCGCAGCCCAAGACCACCGCGGTGGATGCGACGATCAACATTTATCCGGATCGCCGGTCGTTCGACGGCACCGGCCGCTTCACGCTGCAGAACAAGTCGACGGTGCCGATCTCGCAGGTCCACCTGACGGACGCGCAGCAAACCGTGTCGGACGTGTCCTTCAACCGGCCGTTCCACCTCGTGAGCCGCGCGCCGCGGGACCTGTACGCGATCTACGCCTTGGCGCAGCCGCTCCAGCCCGGCGACACGATGACGATGACGTTCCACGTCGGGTGGACCACGCGGGGCTTCCGCGACGGCAACGAGCTGGCGCAGTTGGCGCCTAACGGTACGTTCTTCGACGTCGGCGTGTTCCCCACGATCGGCTACGACCGCAATCTGGAGGTCAGCGACCCGCGCTGGCGCCGCGAGCAGCATCTTGGCCCGTTAGTCGAGCTGCCGGCGCGCAGCGATTCGGTGTACGCGAAGCGCAACCTGTTCACACCGACGTCCGACTGGATCACGTATCACACGGTCGTGAGCACGTCCGGCGACCAGATCGCGATCGCGCCGGGATACCTCAAGCGCGAATGGACGCAGAACGGCCGCCAGTACTTCGAGTACAGCATGGGGTCGCAGCACATCCTGAACTTCTACGCCTACCTCTCCGGCCGATACGCGGTGCGCCGAGAGGTCTATCGCGACTCGAGCGGCGCCGATCCCGTGAACCTCGAGGTCTACTACGACCCGCAGCACACGTACGACATCGACGACATGCTCGCCAGCGCGCGCGCGGGGCTCGACTACTACCAGTCGCACTTCAGTCCGTATCAGTTCACGCAGTTCCGCATCATGGAGTTCCCGCGCTACCGGACGTTCGCGCAATCGTTCGCCAACACGGTGCCGTTCTCCGAGGGCATCGGCTTCATCACGCGCATGAAGAAGCCCACCGACGTCGACCTCACGTATTTCGTGACCGCGCACGAGCTGGGGCACCAGTGGTGGGGCCACCAGTTGATCGGCGGCGAGGTCGAGGGGTCGAACATGATGGCGGAGACACTGGCGCAGTACTCCGCCTATATGGTGATGCAGCACAAGTACGGCAAGGACTACATGCACCGCGTGCTCAAGCACTTCCTCGACCAGTACCTGCGCGGGCGAACGGGCGAAGTTAGGCACGAGCCGCCGCTGTCGCAGGTCCAGAACGAGCCCTACGTGTGGTACCAGAAAGGCGGGCAGATCATGTACACGCTCGCCGACTACATCGGCGAGGACAAAGTCGACCTGGCGCTGCACAACTTCCTCATGCAGTACCGGTACGCGAACGCGCACAACCAGGTGGACGCCGCCGACTCGCTGCACGGCGCCCAAGCGGCGGACACGCGGTATCCGGACACGCGATTGTTGGTGGACGCGCTGCGGGCGCAGACGCCGCCCGATCTGCAGTATCTGATCGACGATGGCTTCAACCGCATCGTGCTCTACGACGACAAGACGATCTCGGCGACGTCGAAGCAGCTGCCTAACGGAAAGTACCAGGTGACGCTGGACGTGCAGGCGCGCAAGGTCCAGGCCGACAGCAACGGCGTGGAGTCGCCGATGCGGCTCGACGATTACATCGAGATCGGCGTGTTCACGGGAAAGACCGACGAGGAGAAGCCGCTGTACCTGGAGAAGCGGAAGTTCACGCAGGAGCGATCCACGATCACGATCGTGGTGGACCAGAAACCCACGCGTGCGGGCATCGATCCGTACAACAAGCTGATCGACCGGAATGCGGACGACAATCTGATCGACGTGTCGCCGCAATAAGCGAGAGGGAGGTCCGGATGTGGAACCGCCCGCGCGACTTCGCGCGGGCGGTGTTTTCTGTCAGCTGGTGCTGGTCGCCGTATCTCCGCGGCCGTACTTCTGACGGAAGCGTTCGACGCGGCCTGCGGTGTCGACGAGCTTCTGTTTGCCGGTGAAGAACGGGTGGCAGTTGGAGCAGATGTCGGTATGGATCTCGTCGCGCGTGGACCGGGTGGTGAAGGTGTTGCCACAGGCACACTTCACGGTCGCGGTCGCGTAGACGGGGTGAATGTCTTTCTTCATCAGGTCCTCGGACGCTCAAGGGTAACTTTGAATAATATCCGATTGACAGGACACGAACAAGGCATTTGGGTTCGACCCGGCGGCTTGCCCTACCGTGACATCAGGCGCGCCGCCAGCCCCTTCAACCGGCGACGCCACGGCCCGTTCAATCGCGACAGTCCAAACGACCACGTGCGGTAAAGCACACGGTTGCCAACCATCGTGACCGGCGCCGGATGCACGATTTCGCGCGGCCGGAATTTGCGCTTGAACACGTACACCGCTCCCGACTTCGTCCCCAGGTCGTAGACCTCCGCGCCTTCGCGCGCCAGCGTCCGCATGGCGATCCAGTGCGTGAGCACCGATGGACTCGCCGCGTCGCCTAACGCATCCACGTCGAGCGCGCCCGAGATGTAGTAGGCCGTGCGCCGGTCACGCACGACCAGAATCGCATCGACTGGAACGTCATTCAGATACGCCGCGAACACATCGGCGCCGCCGTGCGGCCGTGCTTCGCGCAACAGGTCGAGATAGCTGCGGAGCGGTCGATAGCGGAACCCCTTGCGCTTGGAGAGTCGCTCGAACAACGGCCACACCCGCTTGAACGACTCGGCGTCGCCCGAGCGATCGATGCGGAAGGCCGCCTTCTCCGCGGCGCGGATGTCCCGGCGTGCGATGGGCTGGAACGACTCCAGCAACTCATCATCCGTCCCCGCCTGCGACACGACGAGCTGCTCTCCTGGATCGCGATAGAACGGGAAGGCATCGGCGCGCTGCGCGCGTGGCATGGCCGCCACCGCATCGAGCACATCGGCGTGCGGATGGGTGAACCGCAGAAACATGAATCCGTGGCGGCGCGACCAGGCCGCGAGCGACTGTGCGGCGGCGCCCGCGTGCATGCCGCCATCGGGACATACCACCGGCCCGCGCTGCACCAGGCCTAACCGGGCGCCGGGCGGACCCATCTGCAGCACGGTCGCGTAGGCGAGCGGACGCGCATCATCGCGGAGGATGAGATATCGCGGGCGAAAGCCCATCGCGCGGAGCGGCTCCGTCCAGTACGGCAGCTGGAAAACGGGGGCGTCGAGTGCAAGCGCGTCGGCGGTGTAGCGACTGCGGCTGGACGAGGACACCGAAGTCCAGGTGGCCGAGTGGGACATGCGCACTCCTCGCATCGATGGGGCCCCAGGGACGGCCAGTCGCCTAACGCAGCAAGAGCGCTCGCAACCCGAGCGCCGCGTGACGTGCCGATGGCGCTGGAAAGATGCCCTCGCCGACCCGCGGAAGAAAGATGGGGGGCCGATGTTCGTCCACCGGCTTGCGAAATCCGGCCACCGGAGACAATTCCCGAGGTGGCATCCCGCCACCACGGACCGCATTCCGGAACCGAAGATGGATACAAAATCCGGCGCTGGTGAACGACTCTCGCGCACGCAGGGCGAGATCCTGAAGTTGAGCCACCGCATCCACGCGCACCCGGAGTTAGGCTTCGAGGAAGAGCGCGCATGCCGGTGGCTCGAGACGCTGCTCGCCGATCACGGCTTCGCCGTCACCCACGCCGCGTGCGAGCTCTCCACCGCCTTCATCGCCCGCGCGGGCTCAGGCCCGCTCCACGTCGGCATCTGCGCCGAGTACGACGCGCTCCCCGGTATCGGCCACGCGTGCGGCCACAACATGATCGCCGCCATGGCCGCCGGCGCGGCGATCGCCGCCGCGGCCGTGGCCGACGACGCAGGCCTCACC
>DATJET010000225.1:0-4368 GCA_035496295.1 Gemmatimonadaceae bacterium | reverse complement strand
GCGCTCGTGGTGTTCGCGCAATCGGCCATCGGCGTGTCGATGATCGCGTTCGGGGGACTCAACTGGTCCCTCGACAGCGCGTCGGCTCCGGTGGCCGCCGTCCTCCGGCTCGAGCCGGCCATGGCGTCCGCCGGCGCGTTGCGCCCCGGCCGCCGCACTGCGTTAGGCATGCCGGCGCGCGAGATCCGGTTCCGGGACGTGTCGTTCGCCTACCCGGGCGGCGCGCCGGTGCTCGAGCACTTCGATCTCGTGATCCCCGCCGGATCGTCGATGGCCATCGTGGGCCAGAACGGCGCCGGCAAGACGACGCTGGCCAAACTGCTCTGCCGGTTGTACGACCCGCAGGCGGGCGCGATCGAAGTCGATGGCGTGAACCTGCGCGAGCTCTCGATCGACGCATGGCGCGAGCGCCTGACGGCGGTGTTCCAGGATTTCATTCGGTTCGAGCTGCCGCTGCGCGACAACGTCGCGCCTAACGGAGCGCCCGACGAGACTATCTACGCCGCACTCGAGGCCGCCGGCGCCGCGCGGCTGGCGCGCCTCGACACGGTCCTCGCACGCGGCTACGACGACGGCACAGACCTGTCCGGCGGTCAGTGGCAGCGCGTGGCGCTCGCGCGCGCCTTGTCCGCCGTCGCGCGCGGCGCGGGATTGGTGCTGCTGGATGAGCCCACTGCGCAGCTCGACGTGCGCGGCGAAGCAGAGATCTTCGACCGCATCCTCGGCGCCACGCGCCAGTGCACCACGCTGCTCATCTCGCACCGCTTCTCCACCGTGCGCCACGCCGACCGCATCTGCGTGCTCGAGCACGGACGCGTGGTGGAGCTCGGCCCCCACGACCAGCTGATGGCGTTAGGCGGCCGGTACCGCACGATGTTCGACCTGCAGGCCAAGCGCTTCGCCGTGGTCGAGGGCGAAGAAGGGATGACGTATGACGTCCTCACCTGACCACGCCGCGCCCGACGCGCTGCCGCCTGCCCTGTCGTCCATGTGGCGGCTGTGCAAGCTGGGATATCAGCACGAGCCCGGCCTCATGGCCACGTCGTTTTTGCTCGTCCTGTTCGCCGCGCTCCCCGACGCGCTCATCGCCTTGTGGCTCAAGTTCCTCGGCGACGGCGTCGTGCGCCACGAGCCGCGCGTCGTCCTCTTCTCCGCGTTAGGACTGGGACTGTCGGCCGCAGCGACGTGGTTCCTGCGTACCGTGAGCACGCGCGTCCAACGGAAATTCCGCGACAAGGTGACGATCGCGCTCGAATCGCACGTCGCACGGCTCCAGGCCACGATCGCCACCATCGCGCACCACGAGCGCCCCGACTACCTCGACCGGTTGTCGGTGCTCCGCAACCAGATGTTCGTGCTCGACCACATGTACATGTCGGTCTTCGCGACGGCATCGTGGATCTTGCGGCTCGCGGTCACGATCGCGCTGCTCGTGTCGATTCATCCCGCGCTCGCATTGCTCGCCGCGTTCGCCGTTCCGACGGTGTTCACGGCATCGTGGCGCCCGGCCGTGGAGCGCCGCGCGCAAGAACGCGTTGCCCAGTCGGGCCGCCTCGCGCGGCACCTCTTCGCTCTTGCCACCACGGCCGAGTCGGGCAAGGAAGTCCGCGTTACCAACATCGGCCCGCGCCTCGCCGCGGACCGGCGCGCCGCATGGGAGCGATGGTACGGTCCCGTATCGTCTGCGCGAAACGTATCGGCCGCATGGCACACACTCGCGTGGGCGGTGTTCGGCGCCGCGTACGTCGGCGCCGTGGTGTTCGTGGCATACGTGCTCCGCGCAACGGCGGGCGACGTGCTGCTCGTGCTCGCGGCCGGTGCGCGGCTGTCCGCGTACGTGGGCGCGACGGTTGGTGAAATTGGATTTCTGCGTGGCGTGTGGATGGACGGCTCGCGCCGGCTGGCGTGGCTCGAGGATTACGCCGCGTCGCTCACCGCCGCCGCCGATCTGCCGGTGCCTAACGCACTAAGCGAGGGGATTCGCCTCGAGCACCTGTCGTTCGCCTACCCGGGCACCTCGCGCCTCGTGCTCGACGACGTCTCGGTCGCCATTCCGGCGGGCGCGGTGGTCGCCATCGTCGGCGAGAACGGCGCCGGGAAATCGACACTGATCAAGCTGCTCGCCAAGATGTACGCGCCGTCGTCTGGCGCCATCTATCTGGATGATGTGCCGCTCGCGCGTGTGGACGCCGACACGTGGCGCGCGCGGCTCGCCGGCGCGTTCCAGGATTTCTACCGGTTCGAGCTCCGCGCGCAACATACGGTGGGTGTCGGCGACGTTCCGCGCGTCGACGACGCGGTCGCCGTCGGCGCGGCGGTCGAGCGCGCCGGGGCCACGGACGTCGTCGATCGATTCGCATCCGGACTCGACACGCAGCTCGGCCCAACGTGGCCCGGCGGTGTGGACGTGTCGTACGGCCAGTGGCAGAAGCTCGCCCTGGCCCGCGGCTTCATGCGCGAGGATCCGCTCCTCCTCGTGCTCGATGAGCCCACCGCCGCGCTCGACGCCGAGACCGAGCACGCGCTGTTCGAGCGCTTCGCGAGTGCGGCGCGCGGGCGCCGCAGCAGCCGCATCACGATCCTCGTATCGCACCGCTTCTCGACGGTGCGCATGGCCGACCTGATCATCGTGCTCGACGGCGCGCGGCTGGTCGAGGTCGGCTCGCACGAAGCGCTCCTGGCCCGCGGCGGCCAGTACGCCGAGCTCTACCGGATCCAGGCCGAGGCGTACCGTTAGTCGTCGGCGGCCGATTCCACGGCGGTCTCCCCGCCGTCGTCACCGGGCAGGTCTTGTGACGCCGGACCTGACGGCGGCACTCCGCCTAACGGACGTCAGGGGTTGGCGGCAAACAGCTTGTTGCACACCGCGCCTAACGCCTGCCCGAGCGCCTCGCCGGAGGGCTTGACGAATCCCGGCGCGCCAACCGCGTCGATCGTGCACACCCTGTCCGGCGCCTTGTACGCCGCGATGCCGGTCATGTGCTGGAGCGCCTTGTCGCCGACGCCGGCCAGCGGCTGCGGGTCGACCAGGTTCTTGGAGAACGCGTCGAAGCCCGCGACGTTGTCGGAGATCAGCGTCACGCTGATGTTGCCGCCGCTGGTCTCCAGCGAGCACGCTTGCGCGCTCAACGTCTTGGGCGTGCCTGGCGGATTCGCGAGCAGATTCTTGGTGACATCCGGCGTGAAGTAGGTCGCGCACGCGGTGGCGCCGAGGCTCGTCCAGTTGCCGGTGGACGCGCCGGAGGTCCCGGCACTTCCCGTGGATCCACTGCCGGCATGCGAACAGCGGCCGGGCGCGTTGGCGAGTGCCGCGGCGATGGCCAGATACGCGATAGAGCGGGTCATGGCTCCTCCGTGATGTGCGGGTCGGGTGCGACACGCACTCGCGTGTCGGAGACGGCGCGCACGTTAGGAGGTCCGTGTTATTGCCGCGTTACTCTGGCGTTATCAGTGGTCGGCGACGACGCGCGAGAATCCGATTCCGTCGGACCACGTGCCGCTCGGCGCCCAGCCGACGATGCGCGCATCGCGGAGGTCAATGGTGATCACGCGGTTGCGGCCTTGCAGGGTGACAAACGCCCAGCGGCTGTCCGGTGAGACGGTGATGCCCTCGGGAGACGGCGACCCGGCGACTTCGGCGGTGCTCACGACGCTGTCGCCGGGCACGTGCAGCGTGGCGACCTCGCGGCGCGTGGCCGCATCCACGATGCGGACGTCCGCGCGCACGGGATCGGTGATCACCGCGCGCCGGCCATCGGGCGTGATGGCGAGTCGATACGGCAGGCCGAAGCCGCGCAGTGTGTCGACGGGCTGCGCGCGGTTGAGGTCGACGACGACTACGACGCTGTCGCGGTCGCTACCGGCCCACGCGGTACGGCCGTCAGGGGCGATCGCGATGCCCTCCGGCGCCGCGGCGACGCGAATGGTGACCGCGGTATCGGTGCCTAACGGATGCAGCAGCGAGATGGTGCCGCTCCCGATGTTCGCCGTCACCATGCGGCCGCCATCGGCCGAGAGTGCCAGCATGTGCGTTAGGCGCCCGCCCGTCGGGATGGTCCGGGCGACAGCGCCCGAGGCGGCATTGACGAGGAGGATCGCCTGGCTGGTCTCGGACGTGACCGCGAGCACGGAGTCGCCGGGGAGGAAGGCCATGCCGTGCGGGCGGCGGTGCTCGCCCAAATCGAGCGTGCGGGCGACGGTGTGCCGCGCGATGTCAATGATAGTGATGCTGTTCCCCGGCTGCTCGCGCGGGCCGTAGTTGCTGACGGCGGCCCAGCGCCCGTCGTGGGAGATGGCGACTTCGTGTGGACCGGCGCCGGTGGGCAGTGTGGCGAGCACGCGACCAGAGGCCGCGTCGATGACGCTGGC
>DATJET010000224.1:0-17971 GCA_035496295.1 Gemmatimonadaceae bacterium | reverse complement strand
GGTCTTGTAGTCGAACGCGATGCCGTGCGAGCGATTGAAGCCGGGGATCTCGCCGATCTGCCGGCCCGTCTCCGGGTCGACCACCATGACGCGGTTCTGCCGCGAGATGAAGAGCCGGTGTCCGACGGTGTCGAGCGCAAGGTAGTCCCACCCGCCGTCACCGCCTAACGTGTAGCTCTTGACGATGTGGTAGCCGGGTCCCGGTGCCGGGATGCCCGCCAGTGTCGCGATCGCCGCCGCGGCCAGCGCGAATCGGTGGAATGTCATGTGATCGAAGCCCTCGAGCGTGACGTGAAAGATCGGTGCCCCGGTCGCCCGCCCAACCGCGCGCGCGATCGCCTGGGGAGAATAGTAGAAAACCGACCTGTCAGCGGGATTACACGCCGCTCGGAGCGCGTGCCGGTCTCAACGCGGTGCGACGCCGACGGTCGTTGCATTCGACGCCGGGCGGATCACCTCGCGCAGTACGGTGCCATCCAACGGCTCGCTCGGCCTCACGCCGAGATACGCGGCGAGCGTCGGCGCGATGTCTACCGTGCGCACGGGGCGATCGACACGCCGCGGTGTGATGCCGGGGCCCATGAACACGATTGGCACGTTGAGGTCTTCCGCGTTCATCTGTCCGTGATCGGCGCCCAGCGACTTTCCGTTAGACCACACCCACTCGGGCGAGACGGCCGAGCACACGAGCCACGGGAAATCCGCCGGGAGCGTGCGGCGCCACCGCACGGCGGCGGCGTCGGACGCGGATGCGGCGCGCAGTGATCGCGGCGTGTACGCGTGCGCGATGCCCGTGCGTCGCCGTACCTCGCTCGCGATCGCATCGGACAGGCTGTCCACGTTTACACCGCGTGAGCGCAGCGCCGCCACGTCGGCGAGCAGGAGGCCGCCCGAGAATCGCACGCCGAAGTCCACGTGATATCGCGCGGTGAGCGCATCGTTGAGCCGACGCGCCACGTCGTCGAGCGAGACGCGTCCCGCCGGCCGGTGCCGCACCGCTACAGTGTATTCTGGGATCGATGTCACGCCGTGATCGCCGGTGAGCGCCACGACCATGCGGTCGCGCGGCACGCGCGTGGCCAGCGAGTCGAAGAACCAGCCTAACCACTGATCCACGCGCAGCAGCTGATCGTGTATTTCGCGCGAGTCGGGGCCGTAGGCGTGACCCACGGCGTCGGTCGTCGACAGCGAGATCACGAGCAAATCCGTCGAGGTGCGCTCGCCTAACTTCAACTGCCGCGCGCCCTCGAGCGCGAAGTCGAGCGTGAGCGAATCCATCCACGGATAGCTCGTGATGCGCGACGCGATCGAGTCCGCGGTGGTGGGCAGGCGGTGCGGGAACGCGACATCGGTGCCGTCGTGCTCCCACGGTTCGCTGTCGGGTTCCGAGTAGTCGGCGGCGGGGCGGAGCAGCGTCCACGATGTGCCGGCCAGCGCGCCGATGCCGGGACGAGCGTCGTACGCGCGCACCCATGACGGCAGCGAATCGGCGTAATAGGTGCTCGTCGTGAATTTGCCACTCACGAACCAGTAGACATCGCCGCGCTCGCGTCCTATCGGCAGAATCGCGCCGCGATCCTTTCGCGACACGGACAAGATGCGCGTGCCCGTGTCACGCGCGATCAGCCAGTCAGCGAGCGTCGTGCCGCGAAAGCGCGCCGGCGATGCGCCCATCGCATGCGGCGAACCAATGATCGACACCGACGGATCGGGGACGCCGAGGTCGTTGAGCACGATGCCGGTGTGCACGGGCTCGCGGCCGGACAGCATGGTCGAGTGGCCGGGCGCCGTCTCGGTGGTCGCGTGGTCTTGCAGTCCGCCCATGTAGACGGCGCCGTCGCGCCGGAGTCGCGCGAGTCCGCCGGTGAACTGCGCACCGAATCGATCGAGGTAGTCCGCGCGCATCTGATCGATCGCGACGAGCACGACGAGCGATGGATGGCGTTGGGCGGGCGCCGCGCGCTGTGTCGCGAGCGGTGACGCGAACAGGGCGAGTGCAATGGCGGCGAGGTGATGTGGGCGCATGGTGCGAGCTCGAGCGGGGTCGAGGTGAAATCCGCAATCCGTGCAATGTCGCGAGTTTGGTCCCGTTGGGCACGGGTGGCCACTGCACTGTGACGATTTTGTTGCGGCGTACAGCCGTGCACGGCGTGAACCGCTCGTGATACAGGAGTGACGTATTGAAACACGACTGAGACCCACCGTGGGCGCCGCGTGCCCTATGGTGTACTGCTCACGCAGCACGCATCCACGGTTGATGGGAGGGACTATGCACTCCGTCGTACGGACGGTCGCTGTACTCGCGGCCGGTGCCGCGCTCGCGGCTGCCGGCGTCGCCGCGCAGACGGGCGCGCCGACGCCGCCTAACGGAACGGGGCGGGTGGTGGGGTACGTCACCGACACCGCGGGCACACCGCTGGCCGGAGCGACGGTGCAGGTGCCCAGCACGCGGTTAGGCGCGCGGTCCGCGGCCGACGGCCGGTATCACCTCGAGGCGGTGCCCGCGGGACGGGCCGCCGTCATCATCACATACGTCGGGTTCGCGCCCGATACCGCCGCGGTCGACGTCGCGGCGAATCGCACGACCACGCACACCGTGCGCATGCGCAGTCTCGGCGCGCACGCGCTCGCGCAGATGCTCATCCTGGCGTCCCCGCGTCTCAGCGAAACCAAAGCCGCTGCGCTCGCCAAACAACGCGACGCCGACAACATCCTGTCCGTCCTCTCCGGCGACGAGATCCGCTCGCTGCCTAACTTCAATGCCGCCGAAGCCGCCGGCCGCATTCCGGGCGTCTCGCTGGAGCGCGACGAAGGTGAAGGGAAGTTCGTGCAGGTCCGCGGCACCGAGCCGCGCCTGTCCAACGTGACCATCGACGGCTCGCACGTCCCCGGCACCGAATCCGACCGCATCCCGAAGCTGGACGACGTTCCCTCCGACCTCCTCGGCGCAATCGAAGTCAGCAAGACGCTCACCGCCGACATGGCCGCAGACGCGATCGGCGGCTCGGTGAATCTCGTGACGAAGACGCCGGAGGGCGCGCCCCGTGGATACGTCGCCGGCCAGTACGGCCGGATCGACGTCGCCGGCCGCAATACGTACCAGGGCGGTCTCACCTACGGCGGCCGGTTCGGCGACGACGGCAAGCTCGGGTTTCTCATCGGCGGCTCGGTCGATAAGAACAACCGCGCCATCGAAGACGTGGAGCCGAGCTGGGGCGTGTACAACGGCTCGACGTCAGCGCCTAACGACTGGAGCCAGCGCGACTACCGGTACCATCGGTCGCGCTACGGTATCGGCGGCGATCTCGACTACCGCTTCGACAGCCAGAACCAGGTCTATCTGAAAGGACTCTGGAGCCTGTTCCACAACTACGGCACGCGCTACGTGTTCGACGTCTCGGGCGACAGCGCGGCACCGAGTAGTCCGACCGCCGGCGCGCTCGTGAATCCAGGGCTCCAGCGGCAATCGGAATTCCGGACGCCGTCCGAGCAGATGTGGGGCCTAACGGCAGGCGGCAAGCACGACGTGGGGCGCTGGAGCATCGACTACACGCTCAACTGGGCGGGCACGCGCCAGCAAGACCAGAACTATCGGTCGAACACGTTCGACTACAACGGCCCGCAGCTCGCCGATCTGTCGTACAGCACGGGAACCTATCCGGTGTACCACTATCAGAGCGCCGGCGATTCATCGGCCGCGCTGAATCCGAACAACTACATGCTCGCCAAGTACAGCACGAGCGATCATCTCACCACCGGTCGCGACATCGGCGGCGGCCTGAACTTCCTGCTGCATTGGCTGCTCGTCGACGATCCGTCGCAGCTCAAGTTTGGTCTCCATTACCGCGACGAAAAGAAAGTGTTCACGGACCAGGAGCAGACGTTCAAGTTCGACGGCGGGACGCCGCTGATGATGTCACAGGTGCAGAGCAGCTTCAGCGATCCCGGCTTCTACAACTATCTGCAGCACGGCTATTCTATTGGCCCCGTCGACGATAACTCGGCGGTGAATGCGTTCGAGAACGCGCACGGCGCACTCTTCGAGAACACCACCGACCCGTTGGCGGATGATTCGCTCGGCAGCTTCAGCGGGTCGGAAAAGATCTACGCCGCCTATGTGATGAACACGACGGACTTCGGTTCGTTGCGCCTGAACATGGGCCTGCGCGTCGAGCAGACGCACGCCGCGTACCTCGGCCACTCGGTGTCGCAGGCCGTCGACTCGAGCGGCGATCCGACGGGCCCCGAGGAGTTGCAGCTCATCACCGGGACCAAGGACTACACGGATCTGTTCCCGAGCGTGCAGCTGCGGTATGCGCTGGACACGGCGACCAACGTTCGGCTCGCCTTCACGCGCGGCATCGCGCGGCCGAACTATCCGGACCTCGCGCCTAACTTGTCCGGCACCATCAATCCGCTGTATGCGCACGATCCGTCGCTCAGCGGCTTCACGGCGGGCAATCCGAACCTGCGCGCACAGCACGCCTGGAACTACGACCTGCTGTTCGAGCACTATATCTCCGCCACCGGGATTCTGTCGGCGGGCGTCTTCTATAAGAACCTGAACGACGTCATCCTGACACGTACGTTCACGTACACCGGCCCGGGCCCGTTCAACGGGTACGTCGGCCTGCAACCGCAGAACGGTGGCGACGGCTGGTTGTTCGGACAGGAGCTCGAGTGGGCGCAACGGATGTCGTTCCTGCCGGGCTGGCTCGCGGGCATGGGCTTCGACGCCAACTACACACACACCGACTCGCGCGTCCTCGTGGACCCGTCGAGCGGACGCCACGCGGCGCTCCTGCGCCAGTCGCCTAACATCGCCAACGTCTATCTCACGTACGACAAGTCGCCGGTCTCCGCACGAATCGGATGGACGTACAACGGCGCGATGATCGACGCGTACGGCGACGGCACGGCCACGGCCAACGGGGACAACTATTTCTACGCGCATTCGCAGCTCGACGGGTCGATCATGTACAACGTCAGCGACCAGGTGCAGGTCCAGTTCCAGGTGCTGAACATCAACAATGCGGTGTTCGGATTCTTCCAGGGCACGCCGAGCCACGCGTTCAACTTCCAGCGCGAGTACTACGGCCAGACGTTCTTCCTGGGGACCAAGCTGGCGTTCTGACGCAGGAGTGGGGTTGCACGTTCGCGCGCCGTCCACGCGGGCGGCGCGCGATTTTTTTGTGTCGCCCGATTGCATTTTTGGATGCACTAAATTATTGGTTAGCCATGCAAGAAATCCGCCTCGTCGCCTCGACACCGGCTGGCCCGTCATGGCGTCGCGCCTGACCGAGCGCGAGCAGAGCGCACAGGAGTCGCCGCCATCGCGCCCGGCCCATCCGGGGTGGCGTCGGGCGCGCGTCACGCCAAGTCTGGCCGAGGCGTATCGCACGGTCGCGATCCCGGGTCTCAGCCGCTGGCGCAAAGCGCTCGCGTTCGCCGGACCCGGATTTCTCGTTGCCGTCGGATACATGGACCCGGGCAACTGGGCCACGAGCCTCGCCGGCGGTTCGGCGTTCGGCTACACGCTGCTCAGCGTCATCGTCATCTCGAACATTCTGGCGATTCTGTTGCAGGCGCTGGCGGCAAAGTTAGGCATCGCCACGGGGCGCGACCTGGCGCAAGCCGTGCGCGACAGCTACTCGCGGCCTACCGTCATCCTCCACTGGCTGCTCTGTGAGCTGGCCATCGCCGCGTGCGACCTGGCCGAGGTCATCGGTTCGGCCATTGCGCTCAACCTGCTGTTCCACATCCCGATCGTCGTCGGCGTGCTGCTCACGGGGCTCGATGTTCTCATCATTCTCGTGCTCCAGCACCGCGGCTATCGCACGCTCGAGGCGCTCGTCATCGCGGTCATTGGCACCATCGGCGTCTGCTTCGTGTTCGAGATCGTCGTGTCGCGCCCCGACCTTGGCGCCGCGGCGCGCGGCCTGCTGCCGTCGGTCGAGATCGTCCGCAATCCGGCGATGTTGTACCTCGCCATCGGGATTCTCGGCGCCACCGTCATGCCCCACAACCTCTATCTGCACTCATCTATAGTGCAGACGCGCCGGTACGACGAAACCTCGCGTGGCAAGCGGGAGGCGATCCGCTACGCGATCCTCGATTCGACCGCCGCGCTGATGGGCGCGCTCTTCATCAACGCAGCAATTCTCGTGGTCGCGGCGGCGACCTTCCACAGGACCGGCCATACCGGGGTCGCCGAAATCCAGGATGCGTACAAGCTGCTGACGCCGCTGTTAGGCGTCGGCGGCGCCAGCACGGTGTTCGCGCTCGCGCTCCTGGCATCGGGTCAGAACTCCACGCTCACCGGGACACTGGCCGGCCAGATCACCATGGAAGGGTTCCTGGACATTCGCATGCGGCCGTGGCTGCGCCGCCTGCTCACGCGCGGCATCGCGATCGTGCCCGCGGTGATCACGGCCGCATATTTCGGCGAGCGCGGCACGGCCAAGCTGCTCATTCTGAGCCAGGTGGTGCTGAGCATGCAGTTGTCCTTCGCCGTATTCCCTCTCGTGATCTTCACGTCGAACAAGGCGAAGATGGGAGAGTACGTGAATTCGCCGTGGCTCAAGCGCGTCGCGTACGCCGTCGCGTTCGTGATCGCGGGGCTCAACGTGTGGCTGCTCACACAACTGGTGCGCGGCTGATGCCGGCGCGCGCGAAAGGGCGGAAGCCCGGCACAGGATCGCCGCACGGCGAGGCTGCACCGCTGCCCGATCTCACGGCGCCGGTGGAGGACTACCTCAAGGCGATCTACGAGCTGGAGCGTGCGGGCGAGCCGGCCGCCACTACCGACCTCGCGGCGCAGCTCGGCCTAACGCCCGCGTCGGTGACCGGAATGGTGCGCCGTCTCGCCGAGCAGGGGCTGCTCACGCACGAGCGGTATCGCGGCGTTCGCCTAACGGCCAAGGGGCGGCGCAGCGCGCTCCGGACGCTGCGACGCCACCGCATCATCGAGGCGTACCTCGTCAACGCCCTCGGGTACGGCTGGGACGAAGTGCACGTCGAAGCCGAGCGACTCGAGCACGCGGCGACCGACGCGCTGATCGATCGGATGGCGCTCGCCATTGGCGAACCCACCGTCGACCCCCACGGCGCGCCGATCCCGAGCCGGGAGGGCGCCGTCGAAGAAGCACGCTATCGGGCGCTCGCCGACCTCGGCGCCGGCACGGCCGCCACCGTGATGCGTGTGGCGGACGAAGATCCGATGCTCCTCCGCTATCTCTCGGACCTCGCGCTCACGCCCGGTTGCACCGTGCGCGTGGTCGAGCGCGCGCCTTACGGAGGACCGATCACCATCGAGGTCAACCGCCGGCGCAAGCTCATCGGTCCCGCGCTCGCCGAGCGCGTCCTCGTGCGGGCGGATCGCATGTAGACGGCTGGGCTTGCTCGGCGTTGCCATGCCCGCGGAGCACGCGATATGCTTGCGGTAGCGCACCACAGGAAACGACGACGCATGCGAATCGACATCGAAGTCAACGGCAGCCGCCATTCGGTGGACGTCGATCCATCCCAGACACTGCTCGAAGTACTGCGCGACGAGCTCGGCCTTACGGGAACGAAGTATGGGTGCGGCGAAGGGCGATGCGGTGCGTGCACGGTGCTCATGGGCTCGCACGCAGTGGCCTCGTGCACGATCCCGGCGCAGTCGGCGGCCGGCGCGAAGATCATCACGATCGAAGGGCTCGAGCACGACGGCCATTTGCACCCGGTGCAACAGGCCTTTCTCGACGAGCAGGCGTTCCAGTGCGCGTACTGCACGCCCGGAATGGTCATGGCCAGCGTGGCGCTGCTGCGCGCGAACCCGCAGCCGAGCGCGGAGGAGATCGCGCGCGGGCTCGAGACCAACGTGTGCCGCTGCGGCACGTATCCGCGCATCGTCGCTGCCGTTAGGCGTGCGGCGGCGGCCGGTGGCGGGGAGGCGCGGCCATGATCTCGCGCGACCGATCCGAGGGCGCATCGCGCCGGGAGTTTCTGAAGATGCTGGGTGGCGGACTGTTGGTGCTGCTCGTGACGCGCGACGCTCTTGCGGCCCCCGCACTCGGTGCCCGCCTAACCGGAGCGGATCCGGCTGCGCCGCAGATCCCGGGCGACGTGAGCGCGTGGCTCCACATCGACGCGAGCGGCGCCGTGACCGTGTTCACCGGCAAGGTCGAGTTCGGCCAGGGCATCCGCACGTCGCTCGCACAGGAAGTCGCCGAAGAGCTGCGCGTACCGCTGTCGGCCATTCGTCTCGTCATGGGCGACACGATGCTCACGCCGTTCGACATGGGCACGTTCGGCAGCCGCTCGACGCCGCAGATGGGCACGCAGCTCCGCAAGGTCGCGGCGACCGCGCGCGAGCGCCTCGTCGCGCTGGCGGCCGAGCGCTGGCACGTGAGCCCCAATGGCCTAACGACGGCCGATGGGCGCGTCAGTGATCCGCACACGCACCGCTCGCTGCGCTACGGCGAGCTCACCGCCGGCCGCACCATCACGGCCACCGTGAACGATGACGTCGCGCTCACGCCGAAAGCGCATTGGACGGTGGCGGGCACGTCGGCGCCGCGCGTCGGCGCGCGCGACCTCGTCACCGGACGGCACGCGTACACGTCGGACATGCGCGTGCCGGGCATGCACTACGCGAAGATCCTGCGCGCGCCGTCGATCGGCGCCACGCTGGCGTCGCTCGATGCGAGCGCGGCGCAGGCGATCCCGGGCGTCGCGGTCACGCGCGATGGCGACTTCGTGGGCGTCACGGCGCCATCGGCGCCGGCCGCCGCCAAAGCGTTAGGCGCGCTGCGCGCGACGTGGACACCGGCGTCCGGCGCGGCGCCGTCGTCGCGCGACATCTCCGACTATCTCCGTCACACGCCCGCGCAGGAAGCCGGTCCCGGACACGAAGGCGGTCCCACGGAACCGTTCGAGCGCGGCGATGCGACCGCCGCACTCACGTCCGCGCCCCACCGTCTCACGCAATCGTACACGGTGGCGTACATCGCGCACGTCCCGCTCGAGCCGCGCGCTGCGCTCGCCCGGTTCACGCACGAGGCCGGCGGCGATCGCCTCACGGTGTGGACCGGCACACAACGCCCGTTCGCCGTCCGCGATCAGGTCGCGCAGGCCGTCGGGATGCCTAACGATCACGTGCGCGTGATCGTGCCCGACACGGGATCGGGCTACGGCGGCAAGCACACCGGCGAAGCCGCGGTCGAGGCCGCGCGGCTCGCGCAAAAAATCGGCCGGCCGGTCAAGCTCGTGTGGACCCGCGAAGAGGAATTCCGTTGGGCGTACTTCCGCCCGGCCGGCGTCATCGACGTCGACGCAGGCGTCGATGCGAACGGCATCATCACCGCGTGGACGTTCGACAACTACAATTCGGGACCCGCCGCGATCCGGCCGCCGTATACCATTGCCAATCAGCGCGTCACCTTCCATCCGTCGGTGTCGCCGCTGCGCCAAGGCTCATATCGCGCGCTCGCGGCCACGGCCAATCATTTCGCGCGCGAGTCGCACGTGAGCGAGCTCGCGCACATGGTGGACATCGACCCTGTTGCGTTCCGGCTCAAGAACATCGACGATCAGCGGTTGCGCGACGTGGTGCAAAAGGCCGCAGACCAATTCGGCTGGCCGGGCACGAACCATCAGGCCGGCCACGGCGTGGGCGTGGCGTGCGGCTTCGAGAAGGGCGGCTACGTGGCCACGTGCGCCGAAGTTTCGGTGGACCACGGCTCCGGCGAGGTGCATGTCGTGCGCGCGGTAACGGCATTCGATTGCGGCGCCATCGTGAACCCGGATGGCTTGCGCAACCAGATTTCCGGTGCGCTGGTGCAGGGCATTGGCGGTGCGCTCTTCGAGGCCATCGAGTTCGACCACGGTGTGATTCGCAACGCACACCTGGCGCAATATCGCGTGCCGCGCTTCAGCGATGCGCCGGCGATCGACGTGGTGTTGGTCGACCGGCCCGACGAGCCGTCGATGGGCGCGGGCGAAGCACCGATCATGGCGCTCGCGCCCGCCGTTGCAGCGGCGATATTCGAGGCGACCGGGATCCGGCTGCGCGCACTGCCCATGGCGCCGGCCGGCATCAAGCTGGCCGCTGCGTCGGGCGCCGGATCCCGTTAGGCGAACCTAGGGCAGGCGCCCGCCGCTGTCGGGCCGGAATCGACGGATGCGCCTGTGCTGCTGCCGCAGTGATCGGAATGTGTCGCGCTGCTCGGGCGTCAAGACGCTGTCGATCTGCGCTTGCGTGGCGCCGATGAGCGCGCGTATCTGCGGCATTGTCTCCTTGCGGATCGAGTCCAGTATCGCCGTCCGATGCTGCATGATCGTGTCGATGCGCGCCTGCTGATCCGGCGTGAGGTGAAGCTGGCGCGCGAAGTCCGCGCGCATGCGCATCCGCGCGCTGTCTGCGTTAGGCCCGCCACGAATGACTGCGAATGGCCCGAACGGGGGTCGCGGCCGCCGGAATACCGTCCGATCGAGACCGATGCCCACCAGAATGCCGGCGATCAGCGTCACGCCCACGACCACCGCTGCCATCGCCCGAGGCGAGAACGCGCCCTCCGGTCGATCACCGCGCGGATCCGTCATTGCGCGAGCACCTCGGCGGCGAACGTTTCGGTCGTCGGCTGGCCGACCATCGACACCGCGACGTCCTGATCCGAGGCCGCGCCGGTCACGGCTTCGATCAGTGTTCCTCCCGGCGCGGTCGAGTCAGTTGTGGTGCGCTCGAGCGCGATCAGCGCGACAGCCGCGATCCCGGCCGCCACCGCCAGCGGAATCGCGGCGCGCGTCCACAGGGCGGCGTGCTCCCACCAGCGCCGCTGGGCCGCGACGACGCGCCGGCCTAACGCAGCGACGTGGATGCGCCTGGCCAGCGCGTCCCAGTCCACCTGATCGTACGGCGGTTCCCCCGCCGCGCGCCTGAGCTGCGCGTGGAGCTCCGCTTCGAGCTCGCCGTGAAACTCGTCACTCATGGGTTTATTCTCCGCGCAACGGCGCGAGCGCTCTTCGCAGCGCGTGCCGCGCCATGTGGAGGTGCCAGCGCACCGTCCCCTGTGATACGCCTAACATTGCCGCGATCTCCACACCCGACATCCCATCGATGTCCGCCAGCTCGACGATCAACCGCTGGCGCTGCGACAATCCCTCGAGCGCCGCCTGAAACCGATCGCGAATTTCGGTCCGCTCGTACATGCCTGCCGGCGACGGCTCCGCCGCCTCCAACGTGTCTGCCGGCATCGCCTCCGTTCGACGGATCGCCCGCGACTTTCGGGCGTTGAGCCCGCGGTTCACGACGATGCGAAAGAACCACGGGCCGAACGGCCGCGACACATCGAACGATGCGATCCGCTCGAGCGCCGTGAGAAACGCGTCCTGCACCAGATCCTCGGCGTCCTCGCGATGGCCTAACACACGGTACGCGATTGCAAACGCGCGGCGCAGGTAGCGGCGCACCACCAGGTCGAATGCCGCCACGTCCCCGCGCTGCACTCGCGCGAGTAGTGTGGATTCTTCGGCGAACGTGCGCTCGCTGTCCGACGCTTGTGCGGTGCTCGAATCCGCCAACGCGCTCACCAGACCGTTGGGCGTCAGGGACCGTCGTCGCCACCCATGCGCGAGCGCATCCGTTCGTCGCGCTTGGCTTCATCGGCATGAATCTTCGCCACGTTGTCGTCAAACTTCGGTTGTTGATCCGATGTCAACAGACCGCGCGCTTCCGTGAGCTCCTGATCGCGCAATTGGCGCGCGCCGTTGCGCATTGACTTGGCCGAGTCCGGATCGGCGCCGTTCTGCATCAGCGTCCACAACGCGCGCCCGTAATCGCCCAGCTGCGGACGATACGCCTTCTCGATCTTGTCGAGCGTGTCCTTCTGCGCGTCCTGCAGCTTGATGTCCTTGAGGGCCGGCTTGAGCGTCGCCATGTCCTCGAAGCGCTTCTGGATGTCGTCTTCCGACATCTGACGACGAGCTCCAGGGCGACCGCTTCCCATGCCGCGCCGTCCCATGCCGCCCATTCCACCCATGCCGCCGCCGCCGGGATATCCTTGCGCGGCGACAACGCCAGGCGCAAAGGCCAGCGCAGCCGCAGCGACGCTCGCGAGTGTCAGCAGAGTCATCCGTCGCATCGATCATCTCCAGCTCGGGCAATCGGGGCGGCGCAGAGTGCGTCGCCGAGCATGCATCATACATACACCGAACGCGTCACACTCGTTGGGTGCACCGCCTGCCGTTGACACCCCTCGGAGCCCGGGTTATGCTGCGCGCCGATCGGCCCCCTCGCTCACTCCCAGGCGATGGGGCCATTGTGTTGGTGGACGGGGGTTGGTCGCGATGCCGATGACATCATTGCGCCCCGGGGCGCGCGGTGCACAATGGACGGACCAGGCGCTCGAGCTGCTGCGCCTGCGCCCGGGCAGCCGCGCGCCTAACGATCACGGCGCCGGCGGCGTGAGCGATCCGCGTGCGCAGGCGCTGTTCGTTTTCGCGGGTGCGACCACCGTGGCGGCGCTCGAACGCCTCGACACCACCCGCCACGGCCTAACGACCAGCAGCGCCGAGCAGCGCCGCGACGCCATCGGACTCAACGAGATCGCGCACGAGAAGGAGCCGGCCTGGTTCGTCCAACTGGTGCACGCCTTCATCAATCCATTCATCGGCGTGCTCGCCGTCCTCGGTGTCGTCTCGTACCTCACGGGTGACGTCAAAGCGGTGATCGTGATTTCGGTGATGGTCACGATCAGCGCGCTGCTCCGATTCGTGCAGGAGTTCCGCTCCAACCGCGCCGCGCTGGCGCTCAAAGCGATGGTGCGCACGAGCGCCACCGTCGAGCGCACCGATGAGCCGTCCGAAGACGATCCGTCACCGCGGTCTCGCCGCCGCGAGGTGCCCATCGAGGAGCTCGTCCCCGGCGACGTGATCGCGCTCTCCGCCGGCGACATGGTGCCTGCCGACGTGCGCTTTCTGGCGGCCAAGGATTTGTTCGTGAGCCAATCGGCGCTCACCGGCGAGGCCGTGCCCGTCGAGAAGGGCGACGCAGCCGTCGATGTCGCCTCCGGGAGCTTCACGTTAGGCGAGCTCCGCAACATCGGCTTCCTCGGGACGTCGGTTGTGAGCGGAACCGCGGCCGCCGTGGTCGTCGCCACCGGCGATCGCACCTACTTCGGCGCCATGGCCAGGAGCCTCATCGGACGCCGGCCCGTCACGTCCTTCGACATCGGCGTGAACAAGGTGAGTTGGCTGCTCATCCGGTTCATGCTCGTCATGGTGCCGATCGTGTTCGTGATCAACGGTGTGTCCAAAGGCGATTGGCTGCAGGCGTTCCTCTTCGGCGTGGCCGTGGCCGTCGGCCTAACGCCCGAGATGCTGCCGATGATCGTGACCGCGAATCTCGCCAAGGGCGCGGTGGTCATGGCGCGCCACAAGACGATCGTCAAGCGGCTCAACGCCATTCAGAATTTCGGTGCGATGGATGTCCTCTGCACCGATAAGACGGGCACGCTCACGCAAGACCGCATCATCCTCGAGCGCCACCTCAACGTGGTGGGCGAGGACGATGAGTCGGTGCTCGCGCTCGCCTACCTGAACAGCACGTATCAGACGGGACTGCGCAGCCTGCTCGACCGCGCGGTGCTCGAGCACAAGGACCTGAGCGACGAGTTGCGTGTGGAGCGCGACTTCCGAAAAGTCGACGAAATCCCGTGGGATTTCGCGCGCAAGCGCATGTCGGTCGTCGTGGAGCAGAAGCAGACTGCGCACGTGCTCATCTCCAAGGGAGCCGTGGAAGAAATCCTCGCGGTGTGTACGCACGTGCGCGACGAAGACGTGGTCACGCCGCTCACGGCCGACGCCTCCGAGAGCGCCGTCGACCTCGCGCGCGAGCTCAACGAGGATGGACTGCGCGTCGTCGCGGTTGCGTACCGCGAATTCCCGGCGGACGACCGCGCATACACGGTGAGCGATGAGTCATCTCTCGTGCTCGCCGGCTTCATTGGGTTCCTGGATCCACCAAAGGAGACGGCGGGCCCCGCGCTCACGGCGCTCCGCGACCACGGCGTCGCCGTGAAAATCCTCACGGGTGACAACGACGTCATCGCGCGCAAAGTCTGCCACGACGTGGGACTCGAGCCTGTCGACATTGCGTTAGGCGCCGACATCGAGGCCCTGTCGGACGAGGAGCTGTCCGACCTCGCCGCGCGCACCACGATCTTCGCCAAGCTCACGCCCACGCAGAAAACGCGCATCGTGGGTGCCCTCCGTGCCCGCGGACACACCGTCGGCTTCCTCGGCGACGGCATCAACGACGCGGGCGCGCTGCGTGAGGCTGACGTCGGCATCTCCGTCGACTCCGCCGTCGACATCGCCAAGGAATACGCCGACATCATTCTGCTCGAGAAGAGCTTGATGGTGCTCGAGGAAGGCGTGCTCGAGGGACGCAAAACGTTCGGCAACATCATGAAGTACATCAAAATGACGGCGAGCTCGAACTTCGGGAACGTGTTCAGCGTCCTCATCGCGAGCGCCTTCCTGCCGTTCCTGCCGATGCTCCCGATTCAACTGCTCATCCAGAACCTGCTCTACGACATCTCGCAAGTCTCGATTCCGTTCGACGACATGGACGTCGAGTATCTCGCGCGGCCGCGCGTCTGGAAGGCGGACGATATTGGGCGTTTCATGGTGTGCATCGGTCCCATCAGCTCCATCTTCGACGTCGCGACGTTCTTCATCGCGTGGTACGTATTCAAGGCGAACGCCGTGAGCCACCAGGCACTGTTCCAGTCGGCGTGGTTCGTCGAAGGGCTTCTGTCGCAAACACTCATTGTACACATGATCCGCACCGCGAAAGTGCCGTTCCTGCAGAGCCGCGCCGCGTGGCCGGTGCTCGCACTCACCGCCACCATCATGGTGATCGGCATTGCGCTGCCGTTCCTGACGTTAGGCGAACGCGTCGGACTGACGCCGCTGCCCGGCAGCTACTTCGTCTGGCTGCTCGCCATCCTGTTGTCGTACGGGTTGCTCACGCAGGTCGTGAAGACCCGGTACATTCGTCGCTTCCACGCCTGGCTCTAGCACCATGCGATTCGCTTCGATGATCCACGCCGTCGACGCGCACGCGTGCGGCGAACCCGGTCGAGTGATCGTCGGCGGCGTGCTCGACGTGCCCGGTGCATCGATGTTCGAGAAGATGTGCCACCTGCGCGACCACGCCGACGCGCTCAGACTGCGCATGCTGCGCGAGCCGCGCGGCTACCCCGCCGCGAACTGCAACGTGATCCTGCCGCCCACGCACCCGGAGGCCGACGCCGGCTTCGTGATCATGGAGCAGGTCGAGTATCCCGGCATGTCGGGCACCAATACGATCTGCGTGACGACCGTGGTGCTCGAGACCGGCATGCTGCCGATGCGCGAGCCGGTCACCGAGCTCACGCTGGAGACGCCCGCCGGTCTCGTCCGCGTGCGCGCCGATTGCGCAAACGGCAAGGTCCAGCGCGTGACGTTCCGCAACGTCCCCGCCTTCGCGGTGCATCTCGACGCGCCGGTCGAGGTGCCGCACCTCGGTACGGTGCCGGTGGACGTCGCGTACGGCGGAATGTTCTACGTGATCGCGGACGCGACGCGCTTCGGCCTGCGCCTGACGCCGGACGAGGGCCGAGACATCGTGCGGTTAGGCGAGATGATCAAGGCCGCGGCGCGCGAGCAGCTGCCGGTGGTCCATCCGGAGCAACCCGGGTTCTCCGGCATCACGATCGCGCAACTTTCGGGTGCGCCGGCCTCACCCGACGCGCACGCCCGCAATGCCGTCGTCGTCTCGACGGGCGCGCTCGATTGGAATCGTCCCGCCACGTGGACGGGCGCCATCGACCGCTCGCCGTGCGGCACGGGTACCTGCGCGAAGATGGCGGCGCTCCATGCCCGCGGCGTGCTGCCGCTCGACCGCGACTTCCATCACGAGGGCGTGTTAGGCACCGTGTTCACCGGCCGCCTCGTGGCCGAAACGACAGTGGGTCCGTACCGCGCCGTGGTACCCACGCTCAGCGGTCAGGCCTGGATCACCGGATTCAGCTCGTACGTGGTCGACCCAACCGATCCGTTCCCGGACGGCTTCACGGTCGGCGACATCTGGTAAGGTCGAGACCCGGAGGCGGGCGGCCAGCGTTAGGCGCCTGTCAACGCCTTGGCCTTCGCGATGACCGCCGCCATCTCGGCGCGATGGGTCGAAAAAGTGTCGTCGACCACATTGAGCGTCGGAATCTGCCCCTCCCGCAGCGACAAGGTTCGGGGATCCCAATGGGTGAACCCCGATTCGTGCACGCCGCTGCTGCCGCGACCCGGCGCGGGGTGGCTCAGGTGCTGGAAGAAACGCGCGTAACGCTGCACCTGATCGCGCACTTCCCATTGCGAGAACGACTGATAGAGCGGGATGAACGACAGGAGCGCGTCGTAGTGCATCTCGCCGCAGGCCAGGACGTGCGGATGCCTGCGCGCGATGGCGGCCACCAGTCGACGCGTGCCGTCGTGCATGTCGGCTTGCGGATTGTTCACCCACCCGCCGGCAATGTCGAGAAAATAGGCGTCCACGCCGTATCGCTGAATCGCATCCGTGATTCGTTGCGTTAGCCACGAGCGCCACGAATCCACGCCGAGGTTCATGTACGACAGCCAGCCCTCTTGATGGCGGTCGTTGTCCCAATCGACCCACGTCAGGTCCAGCGGATCACCGTCGATCTTTGCCGTCGCGGCGCCGGCGATTGCGTCGAAGCCGGCCGCGTGCCGGTTGGCCGCGTTCGCGCCGAACATGGGCATGAAGCGCACGCCCTGGTCGTGTCCCGCTTGCACCAGCCGGCGCAGTCCGGCTTCGCCGCCTAACCGATCCGCGGCGCGGTAGCTCGGATAATCCCAGTAGTACCGCCCGTCCCACGAAGGCAGAAAGGCCAGCACGCGGTCGCCGCCGATCTGCGCCGTGATCCACCGCACGATCTCGAGCATCCGCGCGAAATCGTTGAACACGTATCCCGTGTAGTGCATCCCGTGCAGCGTGAGCACGAGCGACGTGCGCCGGAGCCAAGTCGGGACGTCGGGCCGCGCATCCCACTGCGTTAGGCCGTAGGCGCGACGGAGATGCTCGAAATGTGGTGCGACCGCGTCGGCGAGCGTCGCCTCGCGCGCCAGGCGCCACGGCGGCGTCGTGATGTCCGTCTGCTCGATCCAGCCTTCTGTCTCGTGCACGGCCTCCACGCGATATCCGGTTTCGCCCGGCTGAAAGTAGAATCGCTTGGTGCGTACGCGATCGTCGAGCGACGAGATCGAGACGAACTGGCCGTCGCCCGATTGCACAATGGCCAGCGGCGTGGGCATTCCGCCGGCTTCGCCGGGTCCGAACAGATCGCCACCGCTGAACGGGTACCCGAACAAGAGCTCGTCGTCACGCGGATCGAAGAACGTTGACCCCGACGCCGACACTCGGCCCCGCGGCACACCGCGGATGACGGTCGTGATCGCCTTGATGCGCTTGGGACTGAACGCGTGCACGGTCCACGTCACCGCGTGCTCGCTCTCGCGGTGCAGGTCGAGCTCGACATGGCCATCCGCGCTCTCTTGGCCGCCGGCCCAGACCAACCGGTCGCACGTCACGCGCAGGCCGTCTCCGGTCGGTTCGACGTGCATGGCGTCGCGATCCAATCCGTAGGCGTTCTCGAACGTGAACAGCAGCACGCCGAACCGGTATCCAGCGAAGGGAACCGAGGGCTCGGGGAAGTCGAAGCTGAACTTGTCGTACGCTCGACCGCGCGGCGGGATGAACACGTCGCTCGTGGACGTGAGTGGCAGGACCTCCACCGGCGCCGTCCCGGACGCGTCGCCTAACCCAACGTTAGGCGCGCCGAGGAGCGTGCTCGCGGAGGTGGCGCCGAGGATCTTGAGGGCGTCACGCCGCGAGAGCGGGCCTGTCACGCGGCGCGCCGTGCGCGGCTCATGTGGC
>DATJET010000223.1:0-20344 GCA_035496295.1 Gemmatimonadaceae bacterium | reverse complement strand
GAGCTGGAAGTTGAGCGCGAGGTCCTCGCCGACGCGGACCTGTACATTTCGCGTGCTCGGTGCCGAGCCGATCCGCTTGGCCGCCACCTCGTACGAGCCGGGCGTTAGGCCTGGCAGCGTGTAGAAGCCGTTGTCGCGCGTGAGGCCGAAGCGCGTGACACCGTTCGAGAGATTCTTGGCTTCGAGGCGCGCGCCCGAGAGCGGCGCGCCCGCGCTGTTCGTCACATACCCGCGAATACTGCCGGTCGTCGTCTGCGCGGCGGCGGCGCCGTGGACGAGGACCATTGCGAGGGCGATCGCGCTCGTACCGAAGAGGGATCGCCGCGACGCACGATGGAACCTCATGGAGCATACCTCCCTTGACGAACGTGAATCGCGCTCCTCGAGGAACGCGGTGTGGGAGCCGGCACGCGCATCATGCGGCCGGACTCCCGCTGGAACTACGAACGACGAGATGCGCCGGCACGAGCTCCCGCTGTCGAGCGCCGTCGCTCGGACCGCGCACGTGCCCCAACAGGCGCTCGACCGCGCGCACGCCTAACGCACTGATGTCGACCTGCACGGTGGTGAGCGGCGGATTCATGTAGCGCGCCATCGGGATGTCGTCGAACCCGACGACGGAGATGTCTTCGGGCACGCGCGCGCCGCCCGAGCGAAATGCGCTCAACGCGCCGATCGCCATCGAGTCGTTGGCGGCGAAGACCGCCGTTGGGCGCGGCGACGCCTCGAGCAGCACCTGTCCGGCGCGAAACCCCGAGGCCTCGGTGAAATCGCCGCCCACTTCGATCGCGTCTTGGCAACCAATGCCGGCTTCACGCGTGAGGTCGCGAAACGCGCGCAGTCGCTCGACCGAATCGTAGTTGCGCGGCAGACCGGTGATCATGGCGATGCGCCGGTGTCCGCGTTCCACGAGGTGGTGCATGGCCTCGCTCGCACCATCGTAGTTGGCGATCACGATCGAATCGTGCTGGTCGCGCTCCGATGGACAGTTGAGCAGCACGACCGGGAAGTGGTCGCGCAGCGCATTCACGGCGTTCCGCGCGTCGAGGTCCGGCGACATGACCAACAGGCCGTCGACTCGACCGCGCATCGCCCGAAATGCGGCGACGATCTCGCGCTCGTCACCGTGCGACCGGGAGACCAGCAGGTGATATCCGGATTCCCCCACCGCCCGGTCGATCCCGCGAATGACCTCGGAGAAGAACTCGCCGTAGAGGTCGGGGAGGAGCACGCCGATCGTGCTCGTGCGGCTGGTAATGAGACTGCGCGCGGCGCCGTGCGGGCTGTAGCCGAGTTTCGCAGCGACGTCGAGGACGTGTTGGCGGGTCGAGTCGCTGACGACGCCGCTGTCGTTGCACACCCTGGACACGGTAGCAACGGACACACCAGCCTCTCGCGCCACGTCTTTGATGGAGGCCATTGGGGTGGCTCCAGCGGTGTCGTTTGGCCAGCCGAGCGGCTTCGGCCGGCATGTAATCGATTACAGAAATCGTTTACAATGCCAAAATTGTCAAGCCCGGCCGGGAAAGCGCGGGTTCTCTAGCCAGCTCGGTTTTGTCGGGGGACGTCAGTTGCCGGCGGCCTCAGCTGCTCCGGCATCGTCTGCGGCGCGCGATAGGAGGCCAGACAACTGCGCGATGAAGCCGGACCTGGCCAGAACCACGCCTGCGCCCGCATCGCGACCGGCCTTGATCGCGCCGAGGTTCGTGTGCCCGGCGTACGCGACGATGCGGACTGCGTCGCCACCGGGCGTCGCGCGGAGCCGCCGGATCGCGGCCGCAGCGTCGATCGTGTCGGCCTCGAGATCCACGATGGCCAACGACGGCGCTTCCTTGGCGAGGTGCCGCTCCAACTGCTCCATCGACTTCGCGACACGAAGCGGAACGTTCGCGTGGCGCGCGGCATCGTCGATGCGCGAGCGAAAAAGCAAATCGGAGATGACTAACAGAACAGGGCGCATAGGCGAGTGAGATGGCATCCGTAACCTATATGACGTCTCGCCGCCGACGCGCGGGGCTGGCCTCTACGCACATATGGAAACGGGCACGACCGGACACTACGGACACGACCGGACTATTCGACTGGGGTGTGTGGTTCCGTCTCGATCCGCTGGCCAAACGTGCCGATTTTTTTGTAAACAAGAGGACGAGACTTGGACCGCGTGCGATGAGGTTTGCCCTCCAGGCAGAACTGGTCCGGTCGTGTCCGTAGTGTCCGGTGGTGTCCGTTTCCACACGAGCGTAGATGCCGGCCCCACATGTTGCAATCACCGATTGAACCCGCCTGGAATCCTTGTCGAGGAGACCCTGTATGTGCGGACCGGGACTCGCCTAACGCCCCGTGTTCTGTTCGATCTCCTTGAGCAAGTCGGCCAGGTGGCTCTGCCAGATCGCCGCCATGGTGTGCGTCCCATGCCCGCGTGTTGAATCGCTGGTCGGGATCAACACGTACTGTCCGTGTTTGACCTTCGGCACATCCCTTTCCATAATGCCTAACTTTGGCGGATTGACCTGGTCATCCTCGGAGTTGACGGCGATGAGCGGTGCCTTGATGAGACCCAGCTTGGGCTCGGGGTCGTAATCGCGCGATGCCTCGAAGGCGTAGATGTAGTCGTTCGCATCTTCGTGTGTGACCATGCGCTCCATCCACTTATCGATGTATGCGTCCGCCGAATCCGTGGTCGGATAGTGTTTCTGCAGCTGGCGCGGCGAGCTCGTCATCATGAACATCAATTGCAGCGCGGCGCGCAGACCGCGCGGCTGCGTTGTGTAGTCGCCGCCGTCGTAGCCGGGATCCTCCGTGATGTCCTCGACCATCATGTGCCGCATCATCCGATTGCGGCCCGACATCGCGGTCGGCAGACTCGCGAGCGGCATCAGCCCATCCATGTAATCCGGATACATCTCGCCCCACATCCAGCTGTGCATGCCGCCCATGGACGTGCCCATGACGATCAAGAGATGGTTCACCTTGAGTCCTTTGGTGAGCATCTCGTGCTCGGCGCGGATCATGTCCGCGTAGTCGTACTTCGGAAAATGCGCGTGCAGCCCGTCGCTCGGCTTGCTCGATTTGCCGTGGCCAATGGCGTCGGGGAGGATGACGTAATACTTGGTGGTATCGAGGAGCTGTCCCGGGCCGTAGAGGACGCCCGCGAACACGGGCGAGAGGAACTGTCGGCCGGTGCCCGTGGTGCCGTGCAGGATCAGTACGGCGTTGGTCGTGAGGCCCTTCGCATCGGTGCGCGCCCTGCCTAACGTCATCCAGTGCTGGCGCACCTGCGGCATCGTCTCGCCGTCGGTGAAGTGAAAGTTCTCGATCGTGTAGTCGCCCTCCTGTTGCGCCTGAGAGACACGGGGCGCGATCGGCGCAAGGAGAGCGGCAACGGCGAGTGATGCGATCCAACGCATGATGCAAACTCCAGCGAGGGGAACGGCCCGAACCGGTTGGTGCACATCAGGTACGTTCGTCCGACGGTATTCGCTGCACGCCACGTCGGCGGTCGCGTTAGCCGCGCGCGACGCGCGCGGGACGCATCTCCACACGCGAGACAAGCGCGCGATCGGGCTGGCTCACCACGTACCACACGCTCTCGGCGACGTCGGCCGGCGTGAGCTTCCACGGCGCGTTGCCCGCGGCGTGTCCGCTGAACTCCGTATCGACCGAGCCGGGCATGATCACCGTCACGCGCACGCCGGCGTCCCGCACCTCGAGCATCAGCGACTCGCTGAATCCGATCACGGCGTGCTTGGTAGCCGAGTAGCACGCGCCGCCGACGAATGAGTTGCGCCCGGCGAGCGAGCCGATGTTCACGACGTAGCCCCGCTGCCGAGTGATCATGCCCGGCAACAGCGCGCGCGTCACATAGAACATCCCGTCGAGATTGACCGATACCTGTCGACGCCACTCTTCCACCGACATCTCGGCGATGGGCTTCATGATGCCGAGTCCGGCGTTGTTCACGAGGACGTCCACCTCGAGGGACCCGAGCGCCGATGACACCGCGGCGTGGTCGGACACGTCGAGCGCAATCGAGCGGCAGCGACCGCCGCGAGATTCGATGCTGCGCGCCACGTCCTCAAGTTCCTTCGCCGATCGCGCGACCGCGACGATCTCGTAGCGCTCGGCAAACCGCTCCGCGATCGCGCGGCCGATGCCGCGCGACGCGCCCGTGACCAACGCCGTGCTCACGACGCGCTCACCAGCGCTTCCGTCGCCCGCACGAGCGGCTCGAACGTGAGCGGCTGCGCGGCTACGCGCGTGGCCAGCTCATCCGCCAGCTCGCGTTGGCCTTCGGCGAACAGCTCGGTCACGATCCAGGGACCGGTGCGCGGATTGCGATACCAGTCCGCGTCGAACCGATCGCGCAGTGTTTCCGTTAGGAGCGCCTGCAGCTGCCACGCGCGCAGGTATCGTGCGGCGTAGAACCGCGGGTCGACGTCCACGAACGCGTCGGCCGCGTCGTACTTGAACGTGGTGCCGCGGCCCAACGTCTCGACGTAAAGGTCCGGCAGCGCGTCCCAGGACACCTCGCCGCTGTAGAGTGCCACCTCGTACAGCAGCTTGGAACAGTAGCGCCGAAGGAACTGAAGCTCCTCGAAGCCGGCCGTGCGGAGGAAGGCCCCCATGTCGGCCTTGCCGAGCTCCGTGTAGCGGCGCAGCCATCCCGGATCGTGCAGCAAGTGGTCGCACAGCATCGCGTACGACTCGGTCACCGAGTTGTCGCCTAACCAGCGGAACTCGAACGGATAGTCGGGCCGTGTGTACCCGAAGTGCAGCGCGTGGCCGAGCTCGTGGAGGAAGGTGCGATAGTCGGACTGGCCGCCGTGCGGCCGGAGCACGAGGTACACCTCGAACGGCACGCGCACCGGCGAGCAGAACGCGCGCGAGCGCTTCCCTTCCCGTTCGACCGCATCGACGATGATGTGGCCGTTGGCGCTGGCCTCGATGCCCATCTCGGACATCTGCCGGCGCACGATGTCCTCGAGGGCGGCGGCAGGAAAGGCACCGTCGAATTCGCGCGCGCGCAGGAGCGCGAGCGCATCGGCGCGCGTGGCCTCGCCCGGTTCCAGTCCGAGCTTGTCGCGTACGCCTTCGCGATAGACGTCGTCCCACATGGCCTGCGTGTCGCGCAGGAAGCCCTCGCACTGCGCGGCGAGAACCGACAGGTCGATGCCGCTGACTTCGGCGAACGTGGCGTTGTAGGTGGGCCCGATGCCTAACGCTTCGACGAGGTCGCGCTCGCGCTCGAAGCGCTGGCGTCTGAGCGGCGCGAGCTCCGCCTTCACGAGGCGCGATCTTGCCTTCTCCAGCGCCAGCCGATCGCGGCGGTCGGTTTTGTTGGCGATGTCGATCGCGATTCGCTGGAAGGGCACGCGCGTCCCGTCATCCAGCGTGGCAAGCGCGGTGCTCTCCCAGGCAATCTCGCGCTCGTCCAACTCCGCAAGTGCGCGCGACACGCGCGTCTCGGCCACCCAGTCGAGCATGAGGCGCGCCGAGCGGCGATCGTCGGTGCCCGGCGCCGTGCCGCGAAACGTCTCGCGCGTGAGATCGAGCGCGTCGTCGCTCGTGAGCGCGGCATGTCGCGCGTAGATCGCCTGAAAGTGCGCGTCCGGCTGCAGCCCCGCCTGCGCACGATAGTACTCGCGCGAGAGCGATTCCATGAACGACTCGCCCTCACGCCGCAGTCCGTCGAGCGTGGGAGTGCTCATCGTGCGAGTCGTTCCTGCAAGACGGCGCGCAACTGATCCGCGCTCACGCGGTCCTGCGCCAACGTATCGCGATCGCGGATGGTGACGGTGTTGTCGCTCGTCGACTGGCCGTCGACGGTGATGCAGAACGGCGTGCCCACTTCGTCCTGGCGACGATACCGCCGGCCGATGGCGCCCGCTTCGTCGTAGAATACCGGGAAGTGCGGACGCAGGTCGGCGGCGATGCGCGCGGCCATCTCCGGCATCCCGTCCTTCTTGACTAACGGAAAGATGCCGGCCTTCACCGGCGCGAGCGATGGATGGATCGCGAGCATGGTGCGGCCCTCTGACTCGCCGGGCACCGATTCCTCGCGATAGCCGTTCACGAGCACGGCCAGCGTCGTGCGGTCGGCACCGACAGAGGTCTCGACGACGTACGGCGTGAAGCGCCGGTTGTTCGGCTGGTCCACGTACTCGAGCTTCTTGCCCGAATACTCGGCGTGCCGGCTCAGGTCGAAGTCGCCGCGGTTGTGCACGCCTTCGATTTCCTGGAAGCCGAGGGTGCCGCCGAAATCGAACTGGACATCGAATGCCGCGCGCGCGTAGTGCGCGAGCTCCTCCGGCGTGTGCTGGTGGAACTGGAGCCGCGCCGGATCGATGCCTAACCCGCGGTGCCACTGCATGCGCTGCTCCTTCCAGTACTCGAACCACGTCATGTCCGTGCCGGGCTCGACGAAGAACTGCATCTCCATCTGCTCGAACTCGCGCGTCCGGAAGATGAAGTTCCCCGGCGTGATCTCGTTGCGGAACGCCTTGCCGATCTGCGCGATGCCGAACGGGATCTTCTGCCGCGTGGACTGCTGGACGTTGACGAAGTTGACGTAGATGCCCTGCGCGGTCTCGGGCCGCAGATAGACGATGGACGCGGTGTCCTCGACGGGGCCCATGTACGTCTTGAACATCAGGTTGAACTGGCGCGGCGCACTGAGCGTGCCCTTCATGCCGCACGACGGACACTGCGCGTCCGGCGTTCCCGGCTCGCCCTTGATGCGCGGGTCGTCGGCGCGAAAGCGTTTCTTGCAATTGCGGCAGTCGACGAGCGGGTCGACGAAGCCGGCGACGTGGCCCGACGCTTCCCACACGCGCGGGTGCATGAGGATCGCGGCGTCGAGGCCCTCGATGTCGTTGCGCGCGCGCACCATGGCGTGCCACCAGCGGTCCTTGATGTTCTTCTTGAGCTCGACGCCTAACGGACCGTAGTCCCATACGGAGCCGGTGCCGCCGTAGATCTCGGACGACTGGAAAATGAACCCGCGCCGCTTGCACAGCGACACGAGGCGGTCCATCACGTCGGGGTGTTTTTCGTTAGGCATGAGGGTCGGCACGGGAGCGAGCGGGCTCACAGGGTCGCGGCCAGGCGGCGGGCGATGAGGTCGCCGTGGAAGCGGCCGTTCTCGATGAACGTCTTGTTCGCGTTGTTGCCCGAGGCGATGACGCCGGCGATGAACACGCCGGGCACGGCGGTCTCCATCGTGTCCGGGTCGTGCGCCGGGATCCCGGTGACGGGATCGATCGGCACGTCGAGCTGCACCAGCAGCTGCGCGTTGGGTTGGTAGCCCACCATGAGGTAGACGTGGTCCGCGCGCACCCGGTCTGGCCCGTTAGGCGTGTCAAGCTCCACGTGCTCGGGCGTGATCGCGCGCACGCGAGACGAAAAGTGCGCGCCGATGCTGCCCTCCTTGATGCGATTCGTGATGTCCGGCAGGACCCATGGCTTGATGTTATTGTCCAACTGCGGCAGGAAGTGCACGATCGTCGCGCGCGCTCCGGAGCGATACAGATCGAGCGCCGCCTCCACCGCCGAATTCCCGCCGCCAACCACCACGACATCCTGGCGGAAGGCCCAATGGCCCTCGGTGAAGATGTGCGTCACGTGCGGCAGGTCTTCACCGGGCACGTCGAGGCGATTCGGATGGCCGAAGTAGCCGGTCGCGATCACCACGGCACGCGCGCGCGTCTCGCGCAACGTGCCGTGGCGCGTGCGCGATTCGACGGCGAACGAGTCGTCGCAGCGCCGGATGCGCTCCACGTTCTCGTACTGCCTCACGTCGAGGTCGAACATCGTGGTGACCGCGCGATAGTATGCGAGCGCGTCGCGGCGCGTCGGCTTTTCGGTGGCCACGATGAACGGCACGCCGCCGATCGACAGGCGTTCGGGCGTCGAGAAAAACGTGATGTACGTGGGATAACTCGCCACGCCGCTCACGACGCACGATCGATCGATCACGATGGCACTGAGACCCGCGCTCTTGAGCGCAATCGCCGCCGCCAGCCCGCAGGGCCCGGCGCCGATGATGACCGCATCGAGCCGCTCCGGCACGTCCGCTCCTCCGATCACTCGACGCCGATGATCTGGTCGCGACGCGTCCCCACGCTCACGTACGCGATCGGCGTGTCCGCCAGCTCGCGGATGCGATCCAGATAGCGGCGCGCAGCCTCGGGCAGATCTTCCACGCGACGCGCGCCGGCCGTGCTGCTCTTCCAGCCTTCGAACCACTCGTAGCGCGGCGTCACGCGCTCCAGGAGCACGAGGTCGCCCGGGAACTCGTCGTACACGTCGTCCTCGCCCTCGTAGGCCGTGCACAGGCCGATGCGGTCCAACGTGTCGAGCACGTCGAGCTTGGTCACCGCCAGTCCCGTTAGGCCGTTGACGCGCGCGGCGTACCGGACCACCACGGCGTCGAACCAGCCGCAGCGGCGCGGACGGCCCGTGGTGGCGCCGAACTCGTTGCCTAACTTGCGCACCACCGCGCCCAACGGCTCCTCGAGCTCGGTGGGCAGCGGGCCGTTGCCGACCCGCGTCGTGTACGCCTTCACCACGCCTAACACGGCGTCGATCGACGTCGGCGCGAGTCCGGCGCCGGTCGCCGCGCCGCCCGACGTCGTGCTGCTCGACGTCACGAACGGATACGTGCCGTGGTCGACGTCCAGCAGTGAGCCCTGCGCGCCCTCGAGCAGCACCGCCGCACCCGCCAACCGTGCGCGATGCACCGCGAGCCCCACGTCCTCGGCCAGCACGAGCAGCCGCGGAGCCAACCGCTCGAGCAACGCGACGGTGTCCTCCGCATTCGCGCGCTTGTCGGAGCCGGACGCCGCCAGTTGGACATTCGCGTGCTCGATCCCGCCCTGCACCAACTCGCGCAGCCGGTCGACGTGCCGCAGGTCCTGCACGCGAATGCCGCGGCGCGCCACTTTGTCCTCGTACGCCGGACCGATGCCGCGACCCGTCGTCCCAATCGCCCGGCTCGCGGCACTCTCGCAGTCGAGCAACTTGTGGTACGGCAGCACCAGGTGCGCGCGGTCGCTCACGTACAAGCGGCCCTCCACGTCGACGCCTTCGCGCACCAGCTCATCGATTTCGGTGAACAGCGTGTCGGGATCGAGCACCACGCCGTTGCCGATCGCACACCGCACGCCCGGGTGGAGAATGCCGCTCGGGATCTGGTGCAGCACGAACTGGCGCCCGCCGAGATGCACGGTGTGACCCGCGTTCGCGCCGCCCTGGTATCGAACTACCCAATCGGCTCGCTCGGCGATGACGTCGACGAGCTTCCCTTTTCCTTCATCGCCCCACTGGGCGCCAACGACACACAACGTTCGAACTTCGGAGTCGAACATGACCTGGGGCTCGTGACCACGAGACATTTTCGGATGACGGGCTCGGCAGTGCGCATTCCCGTCGGGACAAGTCGGAGGCCGCGGACATCGCCACGCGGTCGCCACAAGCAAAGTTCCTCCGCCCGGCGGCCCGCGTCAACTCGTGCGCAGCACAATCGAGAGCACGACCCACGCGAGCGCGGCGCAGCCGACGCCGATCTTCATGGCCGTCGCCGCGATGCGGCCGAGCAATGCGCCCGTGGCCACGCGGGCGGCGGGCGCGAATTGGGTGCGCTGCGAGATCTCGGCCACGAAGGCACCAGCGAACGCCCCGACGAACGCGCCGATCAACGAGCCAATGAGCGGCACGGGGATGCCCACGAAGGCACCCACCAGCGACCCGATCATGGCGCCCCAACCAGCGCGCCGCGATCCGCCATATCGCCGGGCGAACCGCCCCGCCAGCGCGAGCTCGACCAGTTCGGCCAAGCCGGCGACGACCACGAGTCCGATGCCCAACCAGAGACTGACCACGTGGGACGGGACGACGGCCGCATCGAGGAGCACGGCGCCGCCCATGACCCAGAGGCCGGGCAGTCCGAACGGCAGCATGATGAGACCCGCCAGGAGCACGAGAATCAGCAGCGCGATTTGCATGTCAGGTCTCCGTGATGTGTGTCGCGTCTGCAATCACTACGGAGAGCCAGCGGGCTACGGATTCGGCGCCATCGCCGCTCAGGGCTGCGAGGTTGTCGTTGGGCCTGTGGATGCGCGCCACGGTGCGCCAAGTGCCTTTGCTGACGGTCACGGCCTGCCATCCGCCGTCGGTGAGCGCGACGGCATCGGTGAGCACGCCCGGGACAAGGCGCGACACGCGCAGGTTTGCGCCGCTTGCGACGAGGCGAGCCAGCAGCGCGCCGGGACGGCGGCCGGTGTAGGTGATGCTCACTGGGCCCGTGTCATCCACGCCGTCCACGTTGATGGCGCGGGCCGGCGGGTACCGGCGGCTGCGCACCACGGCGCGTGCGCCGGCGAGGCCGAGCTCTTCGGCGCTGGTGAACAAGACGCCTAACGGTACGCCCGCGCCGGCGAGCTCGGCCGCACGGAGAACGGTCGCGACACCTGACGCGTTGTCGAGCGCACCGGGCGATCGCGCGCCGACGACGCTGGCCGCGACCGGCAGCCCGGCAAGAACGCCGGCCGCCGCGATCCACGGCCATGGGGCGGGACCGGCGCCTAACGCAGCCTGGACGACGGCGAGAGCGAGCGCGACGAGCCAGACGAGCAGCAGCGCGGTGACACCGGCGGCCCGCAGGAGAATGGGCACCGGCTGGCTTTTCGAGTCGAGGTGGGCAGAGAGCCAGAGCGATGGCTGGTCATCGCCGCGCGTCGCAACCAGGTTGATGCCTTCGCGGCGGCCCCACGGCAGCCGGGTGACCGCCACGCGCGCAATCCAGGCCCCGGCGGTCGCGACCACCACACCGGCCACCGCGAGCACGAGCGCCGCGCGCAGCGGATGCCCGACGGCTGCCAGCCGCGCGGCGATACACACGATCGCGATCCCGGCCAGGCCTAACGCAGGCGTGGCCGCGCGTCCCGGGACGGCGGAGTACGAGAAGGGTTCGGCGGTGACCGCGAATCCGGCTGTCGCGAGCGTCGCGTGGCACCATTCGCGCGCATCGCGCTCGGCCGGCGACCCCGCGGGCCGGGGGTGCGCCGCGAGCCGCTCGAGATGCTCGCGCGCGCCCGGCACTCGTGCGGCCGGTTAGGCGGCGCGGGCCGTGCCCGCCGCCTCGAGCAGCGCAGCGATGCGCTGGCGCTGGGCGGCGGGCGCCGGGAGCAGCGGCGGCCGCGGCGGACCGCCCGTTAGGCCGCCGCCCACCTGGTCCATGGCCGCTTTGACGCCCGGCACACCCATGCCGCCGACGATCTCGTTGGACAACGGCGTGAGCCGCGCCTGGAGCGCGGTCGCCCGCGCGCGATCGCCCGCCTGGAAAGCCCGCCACACTGCCACCGAGAGCTCGCCCGCCAACAGCGACACCGCGAGTATCCCGCCCGAGGCGCCGAGCTCCAATGCCTGCAGGAACGTCCCGCCGTTTCCTGTGAGTACTGCGAATCCATCGGCCTGTGACGCCAGGTAGCCGCGCAGCAGGTCGAGATCGCCCGAGCTGTCCTTGATCCCCACGATGTTCGCGTGCGCCGAGAGCTCGCGCACGAGCCCGGCGCCCAATGCGAAGTGCATGTACTTGGGGATGTTGTAGAGCAGCACCGGCACCGGGCTCGCATCCGCTACCGCGCGATAGTGCGCGCCTAACGCGTCGACCGACATGGCGTTGCTGTAGTAATGCGGCGCGACCACCAGGATCGCATCCGCGCCTCGCTCGGCCGCCCGCTTGGCGCGCGCGATGGTTTGCCGCGTCGATTCGCCGCCCACGCCGGCCAGCAGCCACTGCTCGTCCGTGACTAACGGCCGCGCCCACTCGACCAATCGATCGCGTTCACTCTCGTCGAGCAGGGCCGCCTCGCCGGTAGATCCGCACAGCAGCACGCCGGACGCGCCGTGCGCGAAGTGTGCGCGAAGATTCCCGCGAAACGCGTCGGGTGCGAGGTCGCCCGTTTTGCCGTCGAACGGCGTGACAACGGGCCCGATGACCCCCGAGAACGATTTCCGCTGCCGTGTATCCATTGCTCCGAATCAGTAGCCGAGGGTGCGGTCCACGACGTTGCGCATGGGCTGGCCACTCGCGAAGCGGTGCCAGTTGTCGATCAAGAGGTCCAGCTCACGGCGCCAGTAGCCGCGCGGCGAGACTGCCGAAACATGCGGGGTCATGACGACCGACGACAGCCCCCAGAGCGGGCTCGACGCGTCCAGCGGCTCGTGCGCGAACACGTCGAGCACGGCGCCGCGCAGCCGGTCCGCGGCGATGCGCTCGGCGAGCGCGCCCTCATCCACGAGCGACCCGCGGGCCACGTTCACCACGATGGCGTGGCGCGGCAAACGGTCGAGCACGTCGGCCGTCACCAAGCCGCGCGTCTCCTCGGTGGCCGGCGCCGAGACGATGAGGATGTCGGTCTCGCCTAACGAACCGACCCAGTCGTCAGGCCCCCATACGGCGGCGAATCCGTTAGGCACACCGCGCTCCGGGTGGCGTCGCACGCCGCGGCATGTGGCGCCGAGGAACGTGAGACGCTGCGCGATCGCGCTGCCGATCCCGCCGGCACCCAAAATGAGCGCGCGGCAGTCGCCCACCTCACGCACCAGGGTGCCTGGTCCGGTGAAGACCGCACGATCCCAGGCGCGGGCGCGCTGTCGTTCGCGCGCGATGTCCAACCCGCGCAGCAGCACGAGCACGCCGGCCACCACATGCTCGGCGATGGGCGTGGCGTGCACGCCCGCCGAGTTCGTGACGATCACGTCGCTTGCGCGCAGCTCGGGAAACAGCAACGCGCCGACGCCGGCTGCGGCCGAGTGCACCCATCGCAAGTGAGGCGCGTCGTCGAACAGCGCGTGCGACATCCCGAATCCCGCGTACGCCTCTGCGGCGCCGATGGCGGCGCGCGCCTGCTCGCTGGGCGGTGCGCCGCCGTCGCCGTCGGAGATGGCCGGCGCGTCGATGATCACGGCTTCCCAGCCTGCGGGCGCGGCGTCGCGCAGCAGCGCCATGCCGTCTGCAGGCAAGGCCCACGCTGCGGCTGTCGCGTTCAAGTCGGCGACGAGACGACGCGGCACGTCAGTCGATGTACACGCTCACCACATCCTGACGACGGCGGAGCGCGTCGATGAGCACGTCGAATCGCTTGGATGGGCCGACGAGCGTCAGCTCGAACGTGCGGTCGCCCACGTGATCGTACGTCCGCCGCGAGCGCACGTACACGCCGGTATCGTGAAATACGTCCTCGAGCGCGCCGAAGTCCGTGTTAGGCACGACGCGCAGCGTGGCCGTCACCGTGCGGCGCACCGACAGGAGCTTTCGCTCGATCGGCCGGAGCCCGACCAGCACCAGGCACACCATCACCGTGGTCCCCACGGCTTCGGGATACGCGCCGGATCCGACGGCCATGCCGATCGCCGCTACCGCCCAGATCGTCGCCGCGCTCGTTAGGCCGAGCACGCTCCCGCGCTCGTGCAGAATCGCGCCCGCTCCCAGGAAGCCGATGCCGGTCACAATCTGCGCCGCGATGCGCGTCACGTCGCCGTAGGGCTGGCCGGCGGGCGTCTGCGAGATGAGCCCGATCGTGATCGACAGGTGCGTGAATAAGGCCGCGCCCACGCAGATGAGGATCGTCGTGCGCAACCCGGCCGGCTTGCCGGACATCTCCCGCTCCAATCCGACAGAGCCGCCCAACACAACGGCCACGATCAACTTGATCAGCAGCTCGAGCCGCACGGGATCGGGGACGGAGTCGATCATGGCTGGGGATTGAAAGCGCGGTCGCCTACAGCAAACCCATCGTCGTCTTCACGGCCGTCATCGTCTCGCGCGCCATGGCGCGGCACCGATCGGCGCCCGCCGCGAGAATCTCGGCGATGCGCTTGGGATGCGCCTGGAGATCCAGCGCCCGCTCGCGAATCGGGTCGAGCTCGCGCAACATCGACTCGAGCAGCACCTTCTTGCAGTCGATACAACCCCAGCCGGCGCTGCGGCACTGTACCGCAACGTGCTCGACGGTGGCCGCGTCGCTGAATCCTTTGTGCAGATGATAGATGTTGCACACTTCGGGCGTCCCGGGGTCGGTGCGACGTACGCGCGCCGGGTCCGTGACGGCGGGCCGCAGTTTCGCCCAGATCGCATCGGGCGACTCGAGCAGGCCCACTGTGTTGCCTAACGACTTGGACATCTTGCTCTGGCCGTCGAGCCCCATGATGCGGCGCGCCGGCGTGAGCAACGGCTTGGGCTCAGGGAAATAGGCGAGGCCGAACTTCGAGTTCCAGCGACGCGCCACCTCTCGACTGAGCTCGAGGTGTTGCACCTGGTCCTCGCCTACCGGCACCAGGTCCGCGCGATACAACAGAATGTCCGCCGCCTGCAGCACGGGATAGTTGAGCAGTCCCGCGAGCACGCTCTCCTGACGCGATGCTTTGTCCTTGAACTGCGTTTGCCGCTCGAGCTCTCCGAGCGGCGTCACGGTGTTCAGTATCCACGCGAGCTCGGTGTGCTCGGGCACCATCGACTGGACGAACAACGTACATTTGTCGGGGTCGAGTCCCGCCGCGAGCAGCGACACCGCCATGTCGAACGTGCGCTGGCGCAGGTCCGCGGGCTCGTAAGGACCGGTGATGGCGTGATAATCGACGACACAGAACACACACTCGTAGCGGTGTTGCAATTGCACCCAATTCTTCACCGCGCCGAGGTAGTTCCCAATGTGCAATTCTCCGGATGGCTGTATTCCGCTGAAGATCCTGGACATTTCAAGAAGGTATGAGCGCTCCAGAACGGGTGCAAGCAGACATCACGACGCGCGCGCGCGAGCTCCTCGCGGTGATGCACCGGGCAGCGGAGGCGGCCGCTCAGTTCATCGGCGAGCGCAGTACGCAGCGCGCGACGCTCGAGTGGCGCTCCAAAGCGCATCAGGATTACGTGAGCGATGTCGACACGGGTGCCGAGCGCATCGTACGCGAAACGCTTCTCGCTGCTGCGCCCTCCGCGCGCATCCTCGGCGAAGAGCTCTCGCCTGACGCGACGCTCGATGCCGATACGCTCTTCGTCGTCGATCCACTCGACGGGACGACGAACTTTTTGCACGGCTATCCGCAATACGCGGTTTCGATCGCGCTCGTGATCCGCGGAACCACCGTCGCCGGCATCGTGCGCAACGTTGTGTCGAAGGAAACGTTTTCTGCTCTGTTGGGCGAAGGCGCTACGCGGAACGGCGCGCCGATCACCATCTCGCGCATCGATGAGCCATCACTCGCGCTCGTTGGCACCGGCTTCCCATTCCGCACGCTCGAGGAGTTGCCGCACTATCTGCATCAGCTCGACGCGGTCGCACGCGCGACGTCGGGCGTGAGACGTGCAGGGTCGGCCGCGCTCGATCTGTGCGACGTTGCGTGCGGACGGTTCGAGGCATTTTGGGAGCTCACACTATCGCCGTGGGACTTTGCCGCCGCTGCGATCATCATTCGCGAGGCAGGCGGCACGATCACCGCAGTGGGAGGCGGCCCGCTTCCGCTCGCTCGCAGCAGCGTCCTCGCCGGCACACCGACCATGCATGCGTGGCTCGACGCGACGCTTGCGCGCACCGCGCGCGGCGATACATGAGTCGATCCTAAGAGCCGACACCTGTCGCACTCGCGCACACGCTCCCGGAGCGCTTCCGCCCTGCGTACATTGCCCCGGGTTGCGCGATGCACGCTGCGCGTCGTGCACAGTGACATCACGAACACAGAGCGACCGGAGGGCGATGCGCGCGTTCGGTAGGCGAGTCGGAGCAGCGTTGTTCACTAGCGTCGCGTTCGCCACGGCTGCGCACGCACAGGCAGCGCCCAAGCAAGCTGCGCCGGCAGCAGTGTCGTCGCGGCCCGCCGCATCCGGGCGCGCGCCGATAACGGCCGACCAGGTGCTGCAGCACTTGCACCTCACCATCGCGTGGTATCGGCGGCTGTCTACACTGTCGCAGTCGCCCGATCTCGCCGACAACGAGATCGCGCACGATCGCTTGCAGCGGACATCGCTGGCCGCGGTGCAGTATGCGTTCGATTTCGCAACCGCCGCGGCGCGTCTCGTCGACGCATCGCACTCAGCGGCTGATACCACGGCGATCGATTCGTACGACGACGCCGCGCGACTCCAGCGCTCGGCCACGCGTGTGGCGGGACGCGTGGCAGGCCTGCAATCGCGACTCGCCGCGCTCGACAGCCAGATCGCGCGCGCGCCGGCTCGTGCGCAACGCGATCTCGCTGCCCAACGCGACGAGCAGCAATCGGAGCTCAATCTCTCGCTCGAAGTCCAGAAGACCATCCTCGAGCTGCAGCGCTTCGCGGCCAGCGTCGCCACCCGCGGTGTCGCGGGAACCGGGAGTCTAACGGGACAGATCGCCGAGATCGGGCGCACGATACCCGAAGCACGCCACGCCGCGGCGACACCTGAACGCGCCGCGCCGGCGGCACAGACAAACACGGCAGCGAGCACGGACACCACGGCGGCGGCCGCACGCGCGCCCACGACGCTCGCACCCGCCGTTCCGCTCGCGCCCGCGACGAACGCGGGGCGGTCGCGTGGGCTCCTCGCGCTCGCTTCCGACTGGTTCGCGTTGCGCGGCACTCGCCGGAGTCTGTCGGCGGCCATCGACGCGACCGATGAGGTATCCACCTCGATCGACACGCTGCGCGCCGTCGTCGGGCGCCAGGCACGCACCCTTGTACGCGCACACGCGGCGGACACCGGCATCGTCGATCCGTCGCAGCTGCTCACCATGCAGCGCCAGTTCGACACCGCGACGACCCGGTTCCGGCAACTCTCCACGCTGCTCGTTCCGATCGGCGAACAGGACATCACCGTCGACGACACGCGCGGCACGCTCACCGAGTGGAGCGACATTATCAAGGGGCGTGCGAACGCGGCGTTAGGCGAGCTCGTCCTGCACGCCGTGATTCTGCTCGTCGCGATCGCGATCGTGCTCTTCATCTCGGAGGTCTGGCGGCGCGCGACGTTCCGCTATCTCCACGACGCGCGCCGGCGGCGGCAGTTCCTGCTCCTGCGCCGCGTGGCCGTCGCGATCGCGCTGGTCGTCATCATCGTCATCGGCTTCGTCTCCGAGATCGGGTCGCTCGCGACCTACGTTGGATTCCTGACCGCCGGTCTCGCGGTGGCGCTGCAGAACCCCATTCTCGCGGTGGTCGCGTACTTCTTCCTCATCGGCCGCTACGGTGTGCGCGTCGGCGATCGCATCACGTTGGCCGGTGTCACGGGCCGCGTGGTGGACATCGGTCTCATTCGCCTGTACCTGATGGAGCTCGCGGGCCCCGAGCTCCAGCCGACAGGCCGCATCGTCGTGTTGTCGAACGCCGTGTTGTTCCAACCATCGGCGCTGTTCAAGCAGATTCCCGGCGCCGAGTATACCTGGCACACGGTGACGTTGTCGCTGCCGCCAACCACTGATGTGACAGCCACACAGTCGACGCTCAAGTCGGCGGCGGACAAGGTGTACGGGTCCTACCGGCGCGGCATCGACGAGCAGCACGCGACCATGCAGCGCCTGGTCGACTTCGATACGTCGACGCCCGAGCCGCAGGTGGACGTACGGTTCACCGAGCAGGCGCTCGAATTCGTCGTGCGGTACCCGGTGTTGCCCGAGCAGGCGGCGGCCAACGATCAGGTGATGCTGAAGGCGCTGCGCGAAGCGGTCGGGCAGCAAGCGGCCACGCCGGCCGCCCCACAACCCGCCTAACTGAACTCTTCCCCGCAAATCAGATGAGGTGCGTCGATGAACTGGTTGACGATCGTGTTGCGGCTGGTGCACGTGGTCGGTGGTGTGCTCTGGGTGGGCTTCGCGGTGTTCGGCGCGTTCTATCTCTTTCCATCGATCGCCGAGGCCGGACCCGAAGGCGGCAAGGTGATGACGGTGCTCCAGCGCCGCGGCTTGTTGACCGTCTTCCCCATCTTTGCCCTGGCGACCGTGTTGAGCGGCCTGTGGCTCTACATGCGCGCGAGCCACATGGCTCCCGGCTTCAGCGCGTCACACATGGGCATGACGTTAGGCTTTGGCGGCGTCTGTGCATTCGTCGCATTGTTCGTCGGCATGCTGGTGATCACGCCGTCGATGAATCGCGCGGCCGCGGCGGCACAGCAGGCCATGCACGCAGCGGCGACTGCTGAACGGCAGGCGCTGCTCGACCTCGCCGCGAGGCACCGCACGCGCGCGGCGGGCGCGTCACGGATCGCGACCGCGCTGCTCATCGTCGCCGCGGCCACGATGGCGGTCGGCCGCTACATGTAACGCGAGGCTGGCGCTCACTCTGCCGTCGGATCATCTTTCACACATGAAGAAGAAACACAGGGCCGCGCCGATTCCGCAGCTCGGTCGTGATCGGGCGCCGAAAGGCGCGCCCGTGCCGGTCCGGGACCAGCGGTCCACCGCCCCCAAGAATCCCGGCAAGCCGCGGCACACTGCGGCGCGGTCAGGCCAGCGCGGTCGTTAGGCAACGCGCGCCGCCATGTCGCTCGTCGAGTGCGTCCCGAACTTCAGCGACGGCCGCCGGCCCGAGGTCGTCCAGGCGATTCGTGAGGCCATCGCGGGCGTCGAGGGCGCGGTGGTGCTCGATGTCTCATCCGATGAGTCGCACAACCGCTCGGTGATCACGTTCGTCGCGCCGCGCGAGCGGGTCGTGGATGCGGCCTTCGCCGGCATGCGGGTGGCCACCGACCGCATCGACCTCACGCGGCACACCGGCGAGCACCCGCGCATGGGCGCGACCGATGTCGTGCCGTTCATCCCGCTCGACGGCACCACGATGGACGAGTGCGTCGCGCTCGCCCGCCAGTTAGGCGAACGCGTTGGGCGCGACCTGGACATCCCGGTGTACCTGTACGAGCGGGCGGCCACGCGCCCCGAGCGCGAGAATCTCGCCGACGTACGGCGCGGCCAGTTCGAGGGCATCCGCGCCGAGATCGAGACGAATCCCGCGCGTACGCCGGACTTCGGTCCGCGCAACGTCCATCCCACGGCGGGCGCGGTGGCGATCGGCGCGCGTCCCTTCCTCGTTGCGTACAACGTGTATCTGGGCGACGCGTCGCACGTGAACGATGCGAAACGCATTGCGAAAGCCGTGCGCGGATCCTCGGGCGGACTGCGCTACGTGAAAGCGCTGGGCCTCGAGGTCGATGGACAGGCGCAGGTGTCCATGAATCTCGTCGACATCGACCAAACACCGCCGTACCGCGCGTTCGACATGGTGGCGATGGAAGCCGCGGCGGCCGGCGCCCCGGTAACGTGGAGCGAGATCGTCGGCCTTGTGCCCGAGCGCGTGCTTTTCGACACGGCGGTCCGTCATCTCCGGCTCGCGCAGTTCTCGCCCGACCAGGTGTTCGAGCGCCGCGTGCGTGCCGCGCAGACGGGCGACGCGTCCTCCCCTCCGCCTAACGGGGATCTGGTGGCCGCGGTCGCGGCGCCCACGCCCACGCCGGGTGGCGGCAGTGTGGCCGCGTATGCGGGCGCACTCGCGGCGGCGCTGGCGCAGATGGTGGCCGGCCTCACGGTGGGCAAAAAGAAATTCGCGGATGTGGATGCCGACATGCGCAACGCGGCTGCGCGCGCCGCGGCGCTGGTGACGCGTCTCCAGGAGCTGGTCGCGCTCGACGCGCAGTCGTACGCCGCCGTCTCGGCCGCCTACAAACTCGGAAAGGACACGCCCGACCAGCGCGCCCAACGCGACGCCGCGATCACCGCCGCGCTCATCGGTGCGAGCGAGGTGCCGCTCGAAACCGCACGCGCGTGTGCCGCAGTTGCAGCGCTCGCCGAGCTCGTCGCGGTCAAGGGAAATCCGAGTGCCGTGTCCGACGCCGGTGTATCGGCGCTCCTGGCCGACGCCGCGTGCCGCGGCGCCGCGTACAACGTCCGCATCAACGTCGCCGCGCTCTCCGATCCCGCCAAAGGCCACGCGCTCATCGACGCCGTGAGTGAATTCGTGCGGGAGGCGTCAGCCGCCGCGGCGCGCGTCACCGCCGAGGTCGAGCGGCACATCTAGCAGGAGACCGGTAGCGTAGAACTCAGGCCAATCAGCCGCGCCGCGTGGCTGGTCTCTTCGACAAAGGACCCAAAGGATAACGAAAGGGATGCCAGAGATGGGGAAGATTGCGTCGACATCAGGGAAGGCGCGACTTGCGCGCTCGTCGCTGGCATCTTCGTCCCTTGATACGCCAACGAGTGAATGTTGATCAGCGTGCGGGAGGCAGGCCTTCTTGAACCCGTCGAGCTGTTTGTTGTTGGTTTGAAGAACAACAATGCGGCAACCGATACCGCGCCTGAGATCCGCGCGGCGCCGATACGTGCCTAACGAC
>DATJET010000222.1:0-38561 GCA_035496295.1 Gemmatimonadaceae bacterium | reverse complement strand
GCCGCTGCCCAACGCGATCGCCCACGACACGAACTTCGCGATCACCAGGCCCAGGAGCGCGACGCCCACGAAATTCCCGGCCACGATGCTCTCGATGTTGTCGTAGCCCACGCCCATCGTGTGCGGGAAGAAGTACCCGATCACGCCCACCGCTACACCGCCCAGCGCCGGCCACCACATCCAGTGGATCGGCAGCTTGTCGAACCCGTCTTCGATGGCGTATACCGCGCGCGTCACGTACACCGACGCCACTCCCACGATCGCGCCCAAAACGATGTACGTCGCCAACGCGGCGCCGCCCGGCTGGGCGATGTTGGGCATGGGGAAAATCGGGCCCGAGCCCATGAACGCGATACGCACCGCCGTTGCCGTCGACGCGGCTAGCGCGACGGGCACCAGCGACCGCGCCCGATACTCGAACAGCAACAGCTCGATGGCGAGCAGCACCGCGGACACCGGACTGCCGAACGTCGCCGCCATGCCGGCCGCCGCGCCGGCGGCCAACAGCACCTTCCGCTCGTCGGCCGTCGTGCGCAAAAGCTGCCCGACGAGCGAGCCTAACGCACCACCGGTCGCGATGATCGGGCCTTCGGCCCCGAACGGCCCGCCCGTCCCGATCGCGAACGCGGCCGAGACCGGCTTGAGAATCGTCACGCGCGGCGGCACCCGGCTTTCGTTGTAGAGCACTTGCTCCATCGCTTCCGGAATGCCGTGTCCGCGAATCGCCGCCGATCCGTAACGCGCCATGATGCCGACGATCACACCGCCAACCACCGGCACGAGCACCACCCACAATCCGAGATGGTTGTCGGCCGGTGACGAGAACGCCGTCGAGAAGCGCCCGTAGAACGAGACGTTGGTGATCAGCCCGATCAGCCGCATCAGAATGACGGCGACGAAGCCCGCGCCGAACGCCACCAGAATGGCCAGTCCGCTGATGAAGACGATGCGGCGGTGATTCTCTGCGCGTTCGTGCGTGACGTGCGCGGCGTCGAGCGCGGGCCCCAGCGACGGGGCGATGGGCAACCCGCCGGTCGTGCTCGCGCTTGAGGCCGTGTGGTCTTTCATGCGGATGCTCGTCGGGTGAACGGCGTGCGCCGCGCTCCAGCCGATGCGGGGCGCGGCGCACGCACTAATGTATAGACATCCAATATAATCGGCCGCGCCCTTCGGCGGCACGCCGCGCCCGTCGCATGCTAGCGCTTGAGCGCGCCCGAAATGCCCCCCGACACGATGAACGCCAGGACATCGGCGCTGTCGGCAGCCAACGGCCGCACGCGCGCCGACGGGACCACCACGAGGTTGCCGGAGAATCCATACGACTGCGGCAGGTATACCGCCACGTATCCCGTCAGGCCGAGGACGTCCACCGATTCGGCCGTCACGAATCCCAGCATGTGCGTCTGATCGCCCGGCGCGACCGAGAGGAGCACGGGTTTGTCGAAGCGCCGTTTCTCGCCGACAAACGCGTTGAGAAAGTCGCGCGTGGATCCGTACACGAGCCGGACGAACGGCAGCCGTTGCAGCGCGCGATCCATAGCCGCCACCGCGCTCCGCGTGACGAGGCTCGATGCCAACACGCCGATCAGCGTGATCAACACCACCGTGATCACGAAGCCCGCACCAGGGATCGAGAGCCCCAGCCAGTTGTCCACCCAGTGGAACAGATACCAACACACGTACAGCGTCAGCGCCAGCGGCGCCGTGACGACCAACCCGCGGATGAAATAGTTGATCAGCCGCCGCATCGCAGGGGTGCGCCGGTCATCGGATCCGCGATGGCCGCGCGGTCATTGCAATCGGACGAGATAGAATCGTGCCCCGGGATAGGTGACCGCCCCTCCGTTAGGCGCAAGCTCGCCCAGCAGCACGCCGCCCGATGCGGGCACGCCGACGAGGTAATAGTTCGCGCCCGCCGAAGACACGGTCCCCGGCGCCGCGTTGCCGGCCGAGACGGTCGGTGCGACCAACGGGAACGTCCCCTGGTTCACCGCCGCTTCGATGCTGCGAATGTTCCAGCTGAGGAACGTGTACCGATCGGGGAGATTCGCGATGTTGTCGTCGCTCGTGTAGAGCGCCGGCAGCCATCCCGCCGCAATCGAATCGAACGACGTGCCCGCGCGGGCTACGAGATTCGCCACGCCCGTGTCCGGCCCCGAGACCAGCGCCCGCGTGAACGCCGCGACAGTGCCGTTCGCGTAGTGATCGGCCGAATACCGCAACAGCGACCACGCCGCGCCGCGCACCGCGAGCGACGTGTCCGCGTGTCCGCTCGTCGCGCCTAACGCCCCCGGCTTCACCATGAACTCGCGCAAGCGCGCCATGTTCTGCCCGAAGAACGCGTCGAAGTTGTCGAGGCTCGGGAAATCCGCCACGTCCGTGATCGTGAGCTTCTGGGAATCCGTGAAGTTGTCCTCCGCGCGCCCAACGAGCTCCTCCGCAAAGTGCGACAGGCCTTCGTTCAACCACGTGGCCTCATCCGGAGCGTTCGTGCTCAGGCGCACACCGGCGTTGATCATGTGCTGAAACTCGTGCGCGATCGTGCCGCGAATGTCCTGGCGCACCGACGACGTCGAGCGCGAGTCGCTGAACTTCCCCGTCGGATCGGGCGTGAGTAGATAGAACAACTCGGCCTCGTTGCTCTCTGCGCAGCTGGTGGTCGCGAACAGGTCGCCGGCGAAGAAAAAGCCCTCGAGAATGCTGTTCGATCCGCGCTTCGTCGCCGCATTCACCTGCGGCGTGAAGAGGAGGAACACGTGTCCGTTGCCGTCGATGTCCGACGGCTGGCCGAAGTGCACCGTGTCCGCCGGATAGATGATCTGATCGAACTCCGCCGCAATCGAATCGAACGCCGCTGCGGTGAATCCGCCCGACGGCGCGGTGATGTCCTGCACGATGATGCCGTGCGTGCCGACCGTCTTCACCACCGCGCGCTGCGTCGTGAAGGTCTGGCACGCGTTGGTCGCGTTGGCGTTAGGCACTTTGAACGTCAACGTATCGCCGACGGCGGGAACGGCCTCGGCGCGCACCCGGCCCACCGCGCGCCGCAGGAGCGCCGACGCCTCCCGCACCGCCGCGGGGTTGTCGAGCAGCACGCGCCGCTCCATCGCGCGCAGCCGTCCCTCCGCGATCGAACTGTACGCCCCCTGCAGCATGGGCGATGCGATCGCCGTCGACCGCACCCGGTCGCCCGCCACCACGTCCGCCGACGTCGGAGTCGCGACGGCCAGGCTGTACGTGCCGGTGACGTCGGGCTGAGTATCCGCATTGCCCGCGACGACCAGGAACGACCCCGTTCCGCCGTCCGTCGTGGCTAACGACACACAGTCGAGCGCCGCCGGCGTGGTCACCGCCTGCACGCCGCCAACCGCCAGCGTCGCGATCGTCTTCTGGGATCCACCGGGACACGGCGCATTGCCGTTGTGGGGTTGCGTGGTCGAGGAGCCGCACGCGGTGGCGGCGGCAAGCGCGGTGATCGCCGCGTAGTCTCTCACTCGCATCATGCGGTTCCCGGGTTAGTGATGAGTCGGTGCGCGCCGCGGACGCTCCAGGCGGGCGCGCGCGTGCTTCGAATCTAGCTGACTAGCACCGGTTGCGCCGCGAAGTTCCATTCGCGCCGGTTGCCTCCTCGCCTGGCAATTCCATTGTGACATAGATTCCAATCCATGCACGACCACGCTCTCACCCATCTGCGCCGCGATCCCGTGCTCGCGCGCGTCATAGCCGACGTCGGCCCCTGTAGGTTCGCCGCCCGCAGTGAAGGATCCCACTTCGACCACATCGTGCGCGCCATTGTCTACCAACAGCTATCGGGTCGCGCCGCCGCCACGATTCACAGCCGCGTTGTCGCGCTCTTCGATGGCAAGCCGTCGGCCATCGGACTGCTCACCGCGACCGACGATCAACTGCGTTCGGCCGGACTCTCTCGCCAGAAAATCGGCTACCTCCGTGATCTGGCGCAACGAGTCCATGCGGGCGACCTGCCGGTCGATCGCCTGCACGACCTTGCCGACGAGGAGGCCATCGCGGCGCTCACGCGTGTCAAAGGCATAGGGCGGTGGACGGCGCACATGTTCTTGATGTTTCGTCTCGGACGGCCCGACGTCTTGCCCGATCTCGACCTCGGCATCCGGAAGGCGATCCAGCTGGCGTACCGCCTGCGACGGATGCCTAACAGCGAGCGCGTGCTCGCGATCGGTGCCCCGTGGGCGCCGCACCGCACGATCGCGTCGTGGTATTTGTGGCGGAGTCTCGAGCAGCCCTCGGCTCGTGCGACGCCCAAGAAACGCCGTGCGCACACGGCCGCATCGGCGCCCGCCAGGAAGACATCGCGTCGTCGCACCAAATCGGCTCGCAAGACGGCCCGTGGTCGCCGGTAGCTCCCGGCAGGCATCGCTCGAGCTGTTCGCGATTTGTGCACCGGGGCTCGAGCGGCTCGTCGCCGGAGAGCTCGCGTCGCTGTCGCTCGCGCCGCACGGCACGGATCCGGGCGGTGTGTCGTTTCGCGGCGGCATCGAGGCGGTGTGGCGCGCCAACCTCTGGCTTCGCACGGCCAGCCGCGTGGTCGTGCGCCTCGGATCGTTCCGCGCCCGTGCGTTAGGCGAGCTCGAGCGGCACGCGCGCACGATGCCCTGGGACCCGTTCGTTCCGCCGGGCAGCGTCGTTCGCGTTCGCGCGACCGCCCACAAATCGCGCCTCTACCACACCGGGGCGATCGCCGAGCGTGTCGCCGGCGCCATCGCAGCTCGCATCCCGGGCATCACCGTCGCCACCGCGGCGGCGCACGACGACGCTCCCGATGGCGACGCCGCCTCCCACGCGTTAGTCATCGTCCGCATCGCGCACGACACGTGTCTGATCAGCGCCGACACCTCGGGAGAGTTGCTGCACCGCCGCGGCTATCGGCTGCGCACCGCCAAGGCGCCCATGCGGGAGACGCTGGCGGCCGCCATGCTCCTCGCCGGCGGTTGGGACCCCGGCGCTCCGTTAGTCGACCCCCTCTGCGGGTCGGGCACGATTCCGATCGAGGCCGCCCTCATTGCCCGGCGGCTCCCGCCGGGCGCGCGCCGCCGGTTTGCGTTCGAACACTGGCCCGGGTTCTCGGCCCCGCGCTGGCGCCGCGTGGTCGACGCGGCGCTCCGCGCCGCGCCCCCCGCGGCGCCAGCGGTCATCCACGCCTCCGACCGCGACGCCGGCGCGATCGCCGCTGCCCGCGACAACGCCGATCGCGCCGGCGTCGCCCACGACATCGCCTTCGCGCAACAACCGCTCACGTCTGTCACGCTGCCGGACCGCCCGGGATGGATCGTGACCAATCCGCCCTACGGCGTCCGCGTGGGTGATCGCGAGAACGTCCGCGACCTCTATGCCCAGCTGGGACGGCTGCTGGTCACCACGGGACGCGACTGGCGCGCCGTGGTGATGCTCGCCGATCGATCGTTAGGCAGAGAAACCGGCGTCGCCTTCCGCCGACTCCTGCGCACCTCCAACGGCGGCATCCCCGTCGAGGTGGCCGCCCGCGCCTGACTATGCCTCGCGGTCCGGAATCAGCATCGAGAGCAGGAAGCTCACGATGCTCACCACCAACGCGCCCCAGAACGCCGCTGCGAATCCGCGAACCCGGAAGCGCAAGCCAAACGCTGCCGCCACGGGACTCGCGAGCCACAGCATGAACGCGTTGAGCACGAACGTGAACAAGCCCAACGTGATCAGGAACAGCGGGAACGTGAAAAACTTGAGGACGGGCCGCACGATGGCGTTCAACAGCCCGAACACGAGCGCGACGCCGAGGAGCCCGACCCAGCCCCCCTGATAGCTGATCCCGGTGATGACGCGCGTCGCCACCCACAGCGCCGCCGCGGTGATGATCAACCGGATGAGAAACCGCATCGCACCCGCCTCGTTAGCCGTTATCCGCCTCGAGCTCCGGTCCCCAATCCTCGGCGGCGAGGTTCCCCATCTCCCGCAGCTCCGGCCACAATCGTGCCACGACGAGCACGACGACAATCGTGATGATGCCGCCCGCAACCACCGAAACCACCGGCCCGAGCCACGCTGCCGTCACGCCGGATTCGAACCCGCCTAACTCATTGGACGTGTCGATGAACACACCGTTCACCGCCGACACCCGGCCGCGCATCGCATCCGGCGTCCGCAGTTGAACGAGCGTGTGCCGCACCACCACGCTGATGTTGTCCAGGCCTCCCGCGATCAGCAAGAGCATCATCGACAGTGCGAATGACCGCGACAATCCGAAACCAATCGTCGCCGCACCGAATCCCGCGACCGCCACGAGTAGACTGCGTCCCGCGCGTCGCATCGGCGGCCGGTGCGTGATCGCAATCGCCATCAGGAACGCCCCGATCGATGGTGCCGCCCGCAACCACCCGAATCCCGCCGGCCCCACGCGCAGGATGTCCTTCGCGAAAATCGGGAGCAACGTCGTCGCGCCGCCGAACAGCACTGCGAAGAGGTCCATCGTGATGGCCCCGAGAATCACCTTCGTGCGCCACACGTATACGACGCCGGCGACGAGGCTCGACATCGACATCGCCTTCGATGCTCCGGACTGCTCGGCCCGCCGTGCACGGATCGCCCACACGCACACGAAAAAAGCCAGCGCCAGCCCGGCATCCACGATGTAGACCGGCCCGGCGCGATGCCGGATGCCGATGATCGCGCCGCCTAACGCAGGCCCCACCACCGACGCGATCTGAAACCCGCTGCTGCTCCACGTCACCGCGTTGGCGAAATCGTCCGCCGGCACGAGCTGCGGCAGCATCGCCGCCGTTGCCGGCCGGTTGAAGGCCAGCGCAATGCCGATGACGAAGAGCACGACGTAAACCAGTGGCACCGGCCCACGCTCGAATGACAGCGCCGCGAGCACCAGCGAGCACGCGGCAAGCACGAGTTGTGAGACGAGCACGATGCCGCGCCGCTCGTGCCGATCCGCCAAGTGCCCGGACGGGAGGGCGAGCGCCACGATCGGCACGACCAGCACCAGCCCGACGAGTCCCAACGCCAGCGCCGAATGCGTCCGTTCGTACAACTCCCAACCGATGGCCACGTCCAACATCTGTTGGCCGGTCGTGGAAAGCACACGACCGGCCAGAAACAGTCGGAAGTCACGGACGCGCAGCGCCGCGTACGGATCGTGAGAGTCGGTCGCCACCGAATCAGTCCGGAGGAGCGAGGAAGCTACCCACGTCGCGCGACACGGGAAAGCACGATGCGATGCGCGACCGATGCGTTGCCGAAGATGCGGACTATATTCTTTCTCACAATGCGGTATATCGTGACCAACGCCGTTCATGACCGGCCCAGGGCAGCGCACGGCATCGGATCGCGGTGATCCGGTAGCCATGGATGAGCTCAGCGGCGACCCCGTCCACCTCCTCGCGATCGCACGTCGCGCGGCTGCTCAGGCGGCGACGCTGCAACATCTCACCGCGGCGCTCTCGAGCACGCTGAGTGAGGAGCAGGTCGGTGCCGTCGTGCTGCGTGAAGCGCTGCCCGCGTTCGGCGCGACAGCCGGCGACGTCGTCCTCCTCGACGACGACGACCGCACCTTTCGTGTCCTGTGTTGGATGGGCTACCCGGAGCACCTCGTCCGCTCGTGGATGCGATATCCGGTCGACACAGGCACACCGGGTGGTGAGGTCGTGCGCAGCGCCGCACCGGTGTTCCTCGATTCATTCTCCGAGTGGGAGCAGCGCTATCCGCGCGTTGCGCCGATCATCGGCCAGGTGCACCTCGCGGCATATGCGGGCCTGCCGTTGGCGTTCGGCGGCCGTCTGCGCGGCGTCGTGAGCTTCAACTTTCCCGAAGATCGCTCGTTCTCGCAGGAAGAGCGCACGATGCTGCTCGCGTTCGCCGGCCAGTGCGCGCAAGCGCTCGAGCGTGCGCGGTTGTTCTCTGCGGAGCAGCGCGCGCGCCTCGAGGCCGAGTCCGCCATGCGCGCCAAGGGTGATTTCCTCGCGGTCATGAGCCACGAGCTGCGCACGCCGCTCACATCGATACTCGGCTATCAGGAGCTATTGGCCGACGGCATCAGCGGACCCGTGACCGACCTTCAACGGCAGCACTTGTCCCGCATCGAAGCGAGCGCACTGCATCTCCTCGGCCTCATCGATGAGCTGCTGACGTTTTCTCGACTCGAAGCGGGACGCGAGAGCGTCAAGCTCGAGCGCGTTCCTGTGGCGACGATTCTCGACTCGGCCGCTGCGTTGGTCGCGCCCCTTGCCGCCGCCAAATCACTGCTCGTTGTCGTCGAGCCCGTCGCGTCGCTCGGCGGCAGCGATTTCTCCACGACGACTGACTGCTTGAAGCTCCAGCAAGTGCTCGTCAACCTGCTGTCGAATGCGATCAAGTTCACCGAGCACGGACAGGTCACGATGTCGGCGCAGGCGGCCGGCGAGGATCTCATGATCGATGTGCGCGACACCGGCATTGGCATCGCCCCCGAGCATCTCGACCACATCTTCGAGCCGTTCAGCCAAGTCGAACAACACTCCACGCGACGCGCGGGCGGAACCGGCCTCGGCCTGAGTGTGTCGCGTCAATTGTTGGCACTCTTGGGCGGAACGATCGGTGTCGAGAGTACGCTGGGCCAGGGCAGCGTGTTCCACGTCCGTCTTCCGTTGACACGTTGACAGCACACGACGGCCCGGCGAATTTACAAGGACAGTTCCGCGGCGATTTGAAGCGATTGCGGCCGCGTAAGAAATTCCGCTAAACCGCTCGCCTGATCTGTGTAAACAGCCCGGGGGCGGTATTCGCCCACCGGGCTCGTTTGTTTTTGTGCGCGGTGGCCCGAGTTGCACACATCGAGGAGCCACACCATGACGCCCGCACGTTCCGATTCATTCGTCTTCTCCAGCGAGTCCGTGTCCGAGGGTCATCCGGACAAGCTTGCCGATCGCATCAGCGATGCCGTTCTCGACCTGCACCTGTCGCGCGATCCGGGATCGCGTGTTGCCTGCGAAGTGCTCGTGACGCACAACTTCGTCTGCATTGCCGGTGAAACGCGGTGCGCCGCAACCGTGGACCGGGACGAAGTCGAGCGCTTGGCGCGACAGGTAATCCTCGACACCGGATACGACGGATTCGACGAGCGATTCGGCCACCAAAGCGCGCGCATCGACGTGCGACTGCAGCCGCAGTCCACCGAGATCGGTTCCGCGGTCGACAAGAAAAGCACGGCGGATCAACAGGGTGCCGGTGATCAAGGGCTCATGTTTGGCTACGCGACGCGTGAGACGCCGACCCTCATGCCGGCGGCGATCACGTACGCGCATGGGCTCGTCGAAGAGCTCGCGCGCCGTCGTAAGGCAGGTGACGCGCGTTGGATTCGTCCCGACGCCAAGTCACAGGTCTCGGTGCGCTATCGTGACGGCCGCCCAACCGACGTGACCCGCATCGTCGTGTCGACACAGCATGCGCCCACGGCGACACAACCCGAGATTCGCGCCTACGTCATCGAGCAGATCATCCCTGCGGTCATACCCGAGTCGATGCTGCCGTCGGGCTGGCGCGACACGGTACTCGTGAATCCGAGCGGCGCCTTTTCCGAGGGCGGACCGGCAACCGATACGGGCCTAACGGGACGCAAGATCATCGTCGACACGTACGGCGGCGCGGCCCGTCACGGCGGCGGCGCGTTCAGCGGTAAGGATCCGTCCAAGGTGGACCGGTCTGCGGCGTACGCGGCGCGTTGGGTGGCGAAGAACGTCGTGGCCGCCGGCCTCGCCGAACGTTGTGAGGTTCAGGTGGCCTATGCGATCGGCGTCGCTCGGCCGGTGTCGGTAATGGTCGAGACGTTCGGGACGTCGGAGCTGTCGCGCGCCGAGCTCGAGGCACGTGTCGCGTCGGCGTTCGACCTGACGCCCTTCGGGATCATTCGCGACCTCGAGTTGCTGCGACCGATTTACTATCCCACGGCGGCATACGGGCACTTCGGGCGGGAGCCGGGTGCGCCCGGCACATTCAGCTGGGAGCGGGCCTCTCGGGCGAGTGCACTGCAGGCAGAGGCACGGGTGATTTCAGCCATCAGTTGACATCGGCCGGGCCCGCTCTGGCGCTTTGGGCCGGGCCGCACTAGGATCGGCAGCAAGGTGTCACGGGTTTCTCACGCTGGGGGGCGGGGGATGCCCGTGACGCGCATTCGAGATGGTGCGCATGCGTGCTCGTTTGCCGGTTCGCCCGCTTCTCCGCTGCTCGGCGTGGCTCAGCATGCTCGCCGCGGTCGCTGTCGCGTGTCGCCGGGCCGACCCACCTGACGGCGGAACGACGCCGGCTGGCGCGCCGACTCTCGCGGCGGCTCCCGCGCCACTGAGTGCGCTCGTCGTGCCGCTGCGCCCGCCGAACGACAGCGCGATCCCATCGGGTGCGTTAGGCGCCTCGATCCGTCGCGGGCACGCCCTGCTCACGGCCACGCGTGATAGCCTTCCCGCCTTCGCAGCCAGCCGGCTCCGGTGCGTGAGCTGTCATCTCGACGATGGACGCCGGGCGCACGCGTCACCGTTCGTCGGCGTCTACGCGCGGTATCCGACGTACAACGCGCGGAGCGGCAAGGCCTACACGATCGAAGACCGCGTGAACGACTGCTTCCGTCGGAGTCTCAATGGACGCGCGCTGCCCGCCGGCAGCACCGACATGCGCGACATCGTGGTCTACTTCGCCTGGTTGTCGCACGGCGTTCCGGTCGGCGCTGCCGTCGAAGGCCAGGGGCTGGCCAAGCTCACGCCGCTCGCCGGCGACACGGCGCGAGGCCGCGCGATCTTCAGCGCGCAGTGCGTGCGGTGTCACGGGGCCAATGGTGAAGGCACAGCCGTGGCGCCGCCCCTTTGGGGACGCGAATCGTTCAACATCGGGGCTGGCATGAGCCGTTTGCGCACGGCCGCGGCATTCATTCGGTTCAACATGCCGTTCGACAAGGCGGGCTCCCTCGACGACCAGCAGGCGTTCGACGTCGCGTCCTTCGTCATCTCGCACCCGCGGCCCGATTTCGCCGGCAAAGAGAACGATTGGCCTAACGGCGACGCGCCGCCCGACGTCGCCTATCACACGCGCGCTGCTGCCAGGGACACGGCACGCCATTGACGTTGCAGAAGTACCTTCCATCCACCCCGCATATCCGGACACCAACACCGCTCAGGAGGCAGCACATGACCGACGACTCTCCCACGACCACGCCCCGCCGGGATTTTCTGGGCAAGGTCGCGGCCGCATCCATTGCGTTAGGCATAGGCGGCGCGTTGCCCCAGCGGCTGAACGCCGCCGTCGATGCGGCCTCCCCGGACGTCGAAAAATGGCCGGACGTGCACGGCAAACATCGCCAGATCTACGACGCCATCAGCTGGAACAACGGCTTCTCGCTCATCTGGTCGATGATCTTCCTCGACACCAACAAAGCGTCGAGCAACTTGGCGGACAGCGACCTCAACGCGGTCGTGGTCATGCGGCACGAAGCGATTCCGCTCGCGTTCACCGACCCGATCTGGAAGAAGTACAAGCTCGGCGAGGCGTTCAAGATCAACGATCCGGCGACGAAAGCGCCCTCCGAACGCAATATTTTCTATAACGCGAAGGAGAGCGAGCTGATGTTTCCCGGCATGGCAATCGAAAAACTGATGCAGCGCGGCGTAACGTTCGGATGTTGCAACGTCGCGCTCACCGTCTACAGCGGCATGCGCGCCGACGCCATCGGTGTCGACAAAGCCGCGGCCAAGCAAGAATGGGTTGCCGGACTCATTCCCGGATTTACGCTCCTGCCAAGTGGCGTGTGGGGCGTGAATCGCGCACAAGAACACGGTTGCTCGTACTGCTACGCATCGTAGGAGCGACTTCAAGCCGACGAGCGGGCAAGCGCCCGCTCCGTCGGGTCGCTTCATTGTCGTGAGAACACTGTTTCGCAACCCGGACGATTGTCACGGCCATCGTCGCTATATTGGCGCATCATGCGCGCTGTCTGCATCTCGCGGCACGTTTTTCTGGGTGAGCACATCTGTTCGATCATGCGAAGCGCCGGCATCGAATGCCAATCGGTGATCGGGCTGCGTGAAGGGATGGATGCGTCGCGCGTGGCGCGGCCGGACGTCGTGATCTGTGATTACGACTTGCTCGCGACGACGCCTCGTCACGAATGGCAGCGCGGATCGGGCCGCGACGACTTGCCGATCGTCGCGGTGAGTCTCACACGTCGACCCGAAGAAGCCCACTTGGTCGACGGACGCACGATCGCCGGGTTCTTGTACCTTCCCGCGGTCGACAGCGCCGTCGTCGAGCGCACCGTACTCGATGCAACGGCGAGATCGGCACGGCAGCGCTCGCGCGACATGGAAGTGCCCCTTCGAGTGGTGCGCGACGACTGACCACGTGCACATGACTCGGGTGTGCAGGCGATGCGCAATGTGGTTGGCACTCGTGCTGATTGCGTGCGGGCGCGGCGACGACGCATCCTCCCGATCAGCGATCACTTCCCAGTCGCCCAGCACACCCGCTTCACCCATCGACAGCGCCGCCGCCGCGCGCGATGCGTGGTCGGTGCCCGAAGTCATGCGCCGGATACGCGAGGCAGGTCTCGGGATTTCCGACTCCGGTCAGACTGTGCACCGGCCGGAGCTTCACGAAGTGGGTCACGTGCTCCACCTCGGTCAAGGCACGCTCACCGTGTACATCTATTCCGGGCGCGGCGCCCGCACACACGACGCTGCTGGCCTCGATACCGCGCTGCACGGTCTCCCCACGCTCGACACGCCGCACTATATCCTCTCGGGCAACCTGATCGCCGTTCTCGTCACGCCCAACGACGCCACGGTGGAGCGAGTGACTAACGCACTGACCGCCCGCCACACGCAAGGGCCGCCGTGAGGTACTCGAGGGGAAAAGAAAACGGGCCAGGCTTTCGCCTGGCCCGCTTTCTCATGCTGAAAGAAGCAACCCTTAGTTGCAGACCACCACGCCGTCGACACCGATACCAGTGGTGTCCGTGCCCGTGCCGATCTTGCAGCTCGTGATGCTGGTCACGCGGGCGTTGGTCATCGTCGCCTTCCAACCAGTGGTCGTTGCGTCGTCGATCGTCAGCGAGTTGCCGGTCGACGTGTTGAAGTTCAACAGGGTCGTGTCCGTCGAGTAGGTGTTCTTATCCGAGTAATACGCCTCTTCGGACGTCGCCAGGTTCTTGAGGTCGGACTTCATCGACGCGATGTAGGCCTTCTCCTTCGTGCTCGCGAACTTCGGAATCGCGATCGCCGCGAGGATGCCGATGATGACCACAACGATCAGCAGCTCGATCAGCGTGAAACCCTTCTTTCCGATGAAACGCATGAGAGTGATCCTCCGGGATCGGTTATTCGCGAGCGACCTCGCGATTCGGTGACAGCGTGGGTTCAGCCAGGGAGTAAAGCAGGGTAGGTGCCAGCTTCGACTGATCTGCTAAGCTATTGTTGCTCAACCATTTACGCAGTGTATTCGAAGCTTTGTGGGTGCTTTTGCGGTAGCGAATTGCAACCTGCATGGTGAATTGCAACGGCCCCACCGTCACACCGCCGCCCCTGATCTCCACGCCTTGGTACTCGGCAAACGTGGTCTATCCGCGCTGCCAGTCGGTTCGCTAACGGCCCTTCGAGGCCAAGACGATCGATTGGGGCCAAGGTAAAGGCACCAGCGAGGTTGGAGAGATCACATCATTGCGCGACGGACCGAAGTAGTCCCACGGCCGGGCGCCCGCACGTTTCGCATCGCTATCCGGTTATCCCGCCCGACGTTTCCCTCCTATACATTTCGGCTCCATGAGTTCTCTCCCGATCACGAGCGCATTCAACGACGGCTACATCGCTGGGCTGTACGAATCGTTTTTGCGCGATCCCGCCTCGGTCGATTCGTCCTGGCGCCAATACTTTTCCGTCGCGCAAAGCATTGCCGGAGCCGGGGCCGGCGCATTGGAAGGAGCGAACGATCCGGCGTATTTGCGGAAAGTCGCCGGCGCCGCCGGCCTCGTTCAGGCCATCAGGCAGTATGGACACCTCGATGTGCAGCTCGACCCGCTCGGCAGTCCGCCGCTCAGCGCGGCCGAGCTCAAGCCGGAATTTCACGGCATCTCGACCGCGGATCTGGAGACGATTCCAGGCGCCGCACTCGGCTTCGCCGAGGACGACACGGCAGCAGCGGCGGTCGCGCGCCTGCGCCGGATCTACTCGTCCACGATCGGCTTCGAGTTCGAACACATCGAGGAGGAAGCGGAGCGCGATTGGTTCCGGCGCGCCATCGAAGGCGGCGAGATGAGCCGGGCGCTCGGCGCCGATGAAAAAAAGGTGGTGCTGCGCCGCCTAACAGAAGTCGATGGCCTGGAGCGCTTTCTCGGACTGGCCTACCAGGGCTACAAGCGGTTTTCGATCGAGGGCACCGATGCGCTCGTGCCGATGCTCGACGCCGCCATCGACGGGGCGGCCCGCGCCGGCGCGCAGGAAGTCGTGATCGGCATGGCGCACCGCGGGCGCATCAACGTGCTCACGCACGTGCTCGACAAGCCGGTCGCGGCCATCTTCGAGGATTTCGAGGGCAAGCACGCCAGCTCGTCGACGCCGAACGACACCGGCGACGTCAAGTATCACCTCGGCGCCAGGACGGTGCGCGAGCTGTCGACCGGTGAATCGGTGCAGGTAGTGCTGCTGCCGAACCCGAGCCACCTCGAGATGGTGAACCCGGTGGTGGAAGGCGTGGCCCGTGCGCTCCAGCAAGCGCGCTCGGACAGCACCGATCCCAACGCCCCGCCTAACGAGGCGAGTGTGCTGCCCGTGCTCGTGCACGGAGACGCGGCGTTCCCGGGTGAAGGCGTCGTGGCCGAGACATTCAACCTGTCGTACCTGCGAGGATATCGCACGGGCGGCACGCTGCACATCATCTCGAACAACCAGGTCGGATTCACCACCGACCCGCGGGATGGCCGCTCGACCTACTATGCGAGTGACCTGGCCAAAGGCTTCGAGGTGCCGATCGTGCACGTGAACGGCGACGACGCCGAGGCGTGCATCGCGGCGGTAAGGCTTGGTCTCGCGTATCGCGCGCGTTTCGGCAAGGACTTTCTCATCGACCTCGTTGGCTACCGGCGGCACGGTCACAACGAGACCGACGAGCCGGCGTTCACGCAGCCCTTGTTGTACGCGGCCATTCGCTCGCACCCCACGCCGCGCGGCGTGTGGGCCGCGCGCCTGGTGCGCGAGGGTTTGCTCACCGACGACGATGCCAAAGCGCTCGACGCCGAGGTGCAGGCGGCGTTCGATCGCGTGCTCACGCAGGTCAAGGCGGCGCCGGCGCCTGCGGAGAACAGGAACGGGCATCATGCCGCGGCTCCGGATCTTGCGTCGGTGGACACGAGCGTCCGACCCGATGTGCTGCGGGCCGTGAACGACCGCCTGCTCGTGTGGCCCTCCGACTTCAAGCCGCTGCCCAAGCTCGCGAAGTTGCTCGAGCGCCGGCGTGCTGCGTTAGGCGAATCCGGCGGCATCGACTGGGGACACGCGGAAGCGCTCGCGTTGGGGTCGCTGCTCACACAGGGCGTGTCGGTTCGGCTGACCGGGCAGGACAGCGAGCGCGGAACGTTCTCGCATCGCCAGGCGGTCCTGCACGACTACGAGCGCGGAGCCGCGTACGCCCCGCTGCAACACATTCCCGGTGCAACGGGACGCTTCGAGGTATACAACTCGCCGCTCTCGGAGATGGCCGTCCTCGCATTCGAGTACGGTTTCAGTGTCGTCGCGCCGCAGACGCTCGTGATGTGGGAAGCGCAGTACGGCGATTTTGCCAATGTCGCGCAGCCGATCATCGACCAGTTCATTGCATCGGACCGCGCGAAATGGGGACAGGACTCGGGTGTCGTGCTGCTCTTGCCGCACGGCTACGAGGGCGGCGGGCCGGAGCACTCGAGCGCTCGCCTCGAGCGTTTCCTGCAGTTAGCCGCCGAAAACAACATGCGTATCGCGTATCCGTCGACGCCGGCGCAGTACTTCCACATCTTGCGTCGTCAGGCGTTGGCGAGCGACCGGCGTCCGCTCGTGCTCATGCAGCCGAAGAGTCTGTTGCGCCTGCCGCAGGCGGCGTCGCATCTATCCGACCTGTCCTCGGGCCGATTCCGGACGGTGATAGACGACGCCACGGCGCAGGCGGTCGAGCACGTTCGCCGCGTGGTGTTGTGCACCGGCAAGCTCTACTATGATCTCGCGGCCCAGACCGCGAAAACCGGAGCGATCGTCTTGGTGCGCGTCGAAGAGCTGTATCCGTGGCCGCACGAAGAAATCGCGCATGTGCTCGACCGGTATCCGGCGCTCGAGGAAGTGGTGTGGGCGCAGGAAGAACCGAAGAACATGGGTGCCTGGACGTTCGTGGCGCCGCGGTTGCGTGCGGCCGTCGGGAACACACTACCGATTCGGTACATTGGTCGTCCGGAGCGCGCGAGTCCCGCTGAGGGCTACGCGACTTCGCACACAGAACAGCAGACGAAGGTCGTCACCGATGCTCTCGCCGTGTCCGACCCAGTCGGCGCGGCGGGCGCGGCGAGAGGCTGAGCGCCGGTGCGCGGTCGTTAGACATCGGCCCGACACGGCCGCAGCGGTGTCGGCGCTCGTTCATCACCCAGTGCCTCGGACTATGCACGTACGCCACGCCATCGTCGCTCTTGCTCTGACCGCCGCCGGAGCCCTGCATCCTCTGCAGGCGCAAGACCGCGGCGCGTCCGCGCTCGGACAACTCGTCGAAGGGTTGCCCGTCGCCGTGCGGGTTCTCGTGATCGGCGCCCATCCCGACGACGAAGACACCCGTCTCATTACCTGGCTCACGCGGGGCCACCACGTCGACGTCGCCTATCTCTCGCTCACCCGAGGCGACGGGGGACAGAATCTCATCGGCGACGAGCTGGGCGACGCGTTAGGCGTCATTCGCACCGAAGAGCTCTTGGCCGCACGGCGGATCGACGGCGCCCACCAGTACTTTACGCGCGCGTACGATTTCGGCTTCTCCAAGACGAGCGCGGAGTCGTTCCAACACTGGCCGCACGACTCAGTGCTGCAGGATGTCGTGACGGTCGTCCGCGCGTTCCGGCCGCAGGTGGTCGTGTCGGTGTTCTCGGGCACGCCGCGCGACGGCCACGGACAGCACCAGGTCGCGGGCATCGTCGCCCGGGAAGCCTACGACGCCGCGATGGACACGGTGCGGTTTCCGCGATCCGCGACGGCCGGCTACGGCGCCTGGGCGCCGCTCAAATTCTATCGGGCGCGATCCTACTTCAACGGCGAAGGCGCGACGTTCACCTACAACGCGGGCGGTCTCGATCCCGTGTTAGGCAAGTCGTTCGCCGAGATCGCCGCCGAGAGCCGGTCGCAGCACAAGTCGCAGGGATTCGGGGTGATTGCGCGGCTCGGTTCGCAGACGGGATCCCTGGCCAGGGAAGCGTCGCGCGCACCGGGCGCGCCGGCCGACGCCAAGCGCGAGCGGTCCATCTTCGATGGCATCGACACCACGTGGCGCCGGCTCGTCCCGTTGGTCACGCGGCCCGCCGACAAGGCTGCGCTGGAACGGCTCCTCGCCGCCACCGCGGACGCTCGACGCTCCCTCAGCCTGTACAATCCCGGCACGGGAGTGCCGGCCCTCGAGCGTGCGCACGCGGCGCTCGCTCAGCTGGTGGCTGACGCACACGCGGCCCCGCCATCGATGAACGGCGACGTCCTGGTGTCGGTCACCGATGGCCTCCAACGCGTGACGCGCGCGCTGCTCATGGCGCGCGGCATCGCCATCGAGGCCACCGTACAGCGCGACGCAGTCGCGTTAGGCGATTCGATTCCGGTCGAGGTCACCGTCTACAATCGCGGGACCGGCCGGGTGAGCATGGAGTCGGCGTCGGCCATGGGCACGGCCGGGACCCACGGCGCGGGGTCCGCACCCGGCGGCCACGAAGCGGCCATCGCGGCCGACAGCGCACACACCGACACCGTGTACGTGCACGGCGATTCGCTGTCGCAACCGTGGTGGCTGGCGACGCCCCGCCGCGGCGACATGTTCAGCGTGCCCATCGACGGCCGGTCCGACGACGCGCGCGACGCTGGCATCCGCGTCCGCGTGGCGTTGGACGGCGGCCAGGTCGTGACCGAGGTCCCGGTCGTGCGCCGCTACGGCGACCCGGTGCGCGGCGCCGTCGAACGGCCGCTCATGGTGGTGCCCGCGGTCGCCGTCACGCTCGATCGAACGGTCGAGCTGGCACGCGCGAACACACCGCTCGACCGCACGGTACAAGTGCACCTCACCTCCGGCGTCACCGAACCGCGCGATGTGCAGGTGTCGCTGACGGTACCGGCCGGCCTGCACGCCGATTCCAGCACGCGCACCGCGCACCTCGGCGGATTCGATGCGACGGCGACGGTGTCGTTCGCGATCACGGGACAGGTCACGCCCGGTCACTACGAGATCGCGGCGGTCGCGCGGAGCGGCGGCGACACGTACGCGATCGGATACGAGCCGATCGAGTATCCGCACATTCGCCCGCAGAAACTCTATCGTCGTGCCGCGCTGACCGTCGAAGCGGTAGACGCGACACTGCCGCCGCATCTCGACGTCGCCTACGTGCGCGGCGTCGGCGACAACGTCGCGCCCATGCTCCAAGAGTTAGGCGTGCCGCTCACGGTCATCGATCCGGCGCGCTTGGCGACGACGGATCTGTCGCGCTTCACGACCGTGGTGATCGGCACGCGCGCGTACGAAGCGCACCCGGAGCTCGCGGCCGCGAATGCGCGGCTGCTCGACTGGGTGCGGCACGGCGGAACGATGGTCGTGCAGTACGGACAGTACGAAATGACGGCGCCGGGTCGCCTGCCGTATCCCATTTCACTGGCGCGACCGGCCGCCCGCGTGACCGACGAGAACGCGCCGGTCCGGATTCTGGTGCCTAACGATCCGGTTCTCACGTGGCCCAACCGCATCACCGCGGACGATTGGACGGGATGGGTGCAGGAGCGCTCGTTGTATATGCCGTCGACCATCGACCCGCACTACACGACCCCGCTGTCGATGAACGATCCCGGCGAGTCGCCCAATTCGGGGGCGATTCTCGAGACGCAGCTGGGCACCGGCACGTTCGTGTACACCACGCTGTCCCTCTTCCGGCAGCTGCCGGCGGGGAATCCCGGCGCGTCGCGGCTCTTTCTCAATTTGTTAGGCGTGGGTGCGGCGCCGCGCGCCGTCGGCACGGCGGACGGCGCGCAGACGCCGCGGTGATGCGCGTGCCGCGACGGCGCGTTGCGCGGCTGGCCGGCGCGGTGCTGGCGTCGCTCCTGTTCGCCGCGTGCCAGCGAGGACCGCACCGCACGGTGCTCACCGTGTACTCGCCGCACGGCAACGACCTGCTCTCGTTTTACGAGAAGGAATTCGAGGCCGCGCATCCCGACGTCGATGTGCAGTCCGTGGACATGGGTTCGCAGGACATCATCGACCGCCTGCGTAGCGAGAAAGCGAACCCGCAAGCCGATGTCTGGTTCGGTGCACCCGAAGAAATCTTCGAGCGCGCGGGCCGCGAGGGACTGCTCGCGCCATATCATCCGACGTGGGCGAACGCAGTTCCCGCCGACAGTCACGATCCGAACGACCTCTGGTACGGCACCTACCTCACGCCCGAGGTGATCGGCTACAACAGCCAGGCGGTGAGCGATTCAGCCGCGCCCAAAGACTGGGACGACGTGCTGGATCCGAAGTGGAAAGACAAAGTGCTCATCCGCGATCCGATCGCGTCCGGCAGCATGCGCGCGATCTTCGGCGCCATCATCCTGCGCAGCATTCGCGAGACCGGCTCGCCTAACCAAGGCTACGACTGGCTCAAACGGCTCGACGCGCAGACCAAGGAGTACACGCTCAACCCGACCATTCTGTACCAGAAGCTCGGCCGTCAGGAAGGACTGATCACGCTCTTCGACATGCCGGACCTGGCGATGCTGCGCGATCGATACCACATCCCGGTGAAGTATGCGATACCGACGAGCGGGACGCCGCTGTTGGTCGACGCGATTGCGCTGGTGAAAGGCGCAAAGCACCCCGCGGTCGCGCGCGAGTACTACGAGTTCGTGACCTCCGAGCGCGCGTTGCGCGACGCCGCCGAGCGCTTCTACCGTATTCCAGTGCGCACCGACATTCCGACGGACTCGCTGCCGCAGTGGATTCGTGAGGCCCGTGCGCGGATCAAGCCCATGCCCCTCGACCGCGCCGTGCTCGAGCAGCATCTCGACGAGTGGATGCAGTACTGGGACTCGCACATTCGGAACAGCTCGCGGTGAGCGGCGCGACGCCGCATCTCGTGCTCGATCGGCTCACGCGCCGATTCAGCGGAGCACGTGCGGCGGTGGATGCTGTGTCGCTCGAGATCGCAGCGGGGGAGCTCGTCGCGCTCATCGGCGCCAGCGGCTCGGGCAAGACCACGACGCTGCGAATGGTCGCGGGCTACGAGGTCCCCGATGCTGGCGCGGTGGTGCTCGACGGCCGGGACATCACCGGTCTGCCGCCGCAACGGCGGCAGTTCGGTATGGTGTTCCAGCATTACGCGTTGTTCCCGCACCTCACGGTTGGGCAGAACGTGGCGTTCGGGCTCGAGGCGCGCGGCATCGCGCGTTCCGAGCGGATGTCGCGCGCCGCCGACGCGTTGGCCGGCGTCGGTCTGGCCGGCGCGGACGGACGGGCGGTGCAGTCGCTCTCGGGAGGCGAGCAGCAGCGCGTCGCGCTCGCGCGTGCGTTAGTCATCGAGCCGCCGGTGCTGCTGCTCGACGAGCCGCTGTCCAACCTCGATCCGACGCTCCGCCGGAATACGCGTGAAGAGCTGCGTGCGACACTGCGTCGCCTCGGCGTGACCGCACTGTTCGTGACGCACGATCAGGAGGACGCGTTCGCGGTCGCCGACCGCGTGGCGCTGCTGGCCGCCGGCCGGCTGTTGCAGGTGGGGACGGCCGAAGAATTGTACGATCGGCCATCGAACCGCGAGGTGGCCGCGTTCATCGGCCGGTCGACCCTCGTGCCCGGCGCGCTGGACGGGGACCACATCATCGTTCAGTTAGGCGGCGCGGCACGGACGCTCCGCGCTGCTCCCGCACCGGATCTGCCATCGCGCGGGCCGGCGACGGCCGTGCTGCGCCCGGATGCCCTCGGCTTCTCGCCGCCTAACGGGACCGACGCGTGGCCCGGCGTCGTGCAGGAGCGCCGGTTCGCGGGCGCGCTGCTCGCCTATCGCGTGCGCGTGGCGGGCGACGTCGATCTCGAGCTCCACAGCACCGTGCGCGACGTGCAGCCGGGCGATGCGGTCTGGGTGCGGGTCACGCGCGAACCGGTCGCGGTGGTCGCGTGAGTCGACGCGGCGACGCGAAGCGCACGTGGCTGTTCGCGCTGCCCGTCTTGCTCGTGCTCCTGTGGACGGTCGTCTATCCGAACGCGTCCATAATCGTCGGAAGCTTCGACCACGGCCTGCGGTCGTGGCGCCAGTTTGCATCGAGCCCGACGGATCGCGAGGCGTTGCGTACCACGCTGGTGATTTCGATCGGGTCCGTCGTCGCCGCCGTCGCCGTTGGCCTTCCACTCGCCTTTCTCCTCACGCGGGTGGAGTTTCGCGGCCGCCGCCTCTTGAGCGCGGTCGCTACGCTCCCGGCAGCCTTGCCGCCTCTCGTCGGCGTGGTCGCGTTTCTTTTTCTCTATGGCGAGAGCGGTGTGGTGACACGCGGCGTGCAGGCGCTGCTGGGACTCGACCACGCGCCGTGGACGCTGAACGGAGCCGGCGCGATCATCTTCGTTCACGCGTACACGATGTACGTGTACGTCTTCCTTTTCGTCTCGGCGGGGCTCGAGCGGTTGGACACGTCGCTGGACGAAGCCGCCGCCGGGTTAGGCGCGTCGCGCTCGCTGCGACTGCGCCGCGTCACGCTGCCGCTGCTCACGCCGGCGATCGCCGGGTCGATGCTGCTCGTGTTCATGAGCGCCCTCGGCAGCTTTTCGGCGCCGTACATTTTCGGCGGCGGCCTGCGCGTGCTGTCCACGCAGATCGTCGCGTCCAAGCTCAACGGCGCGATGGACCTCGCATACGTCGAGACCACCGTGCTCGCGATCGGCGCGATCGCCGCGCTCATTCTGATGCGATGGTTCGAGCGGCGGCGCACGTATGCGGTGTCGTCGAAAGGATCCGTGGTGCGCAGCCGACTGCAGTCGCCGACCGCGCGCGTGCTCGCACCCGTCCTCGGCGCCGTGCTGGTGGTGATTCTGGTGCTGCCGCACGCGATGGTCATTCTCGTGTCCTTCGCGCGAGATGGTACGTGGACGACACAGGTCATGCCGCCCGAGTACACGCTCGACAACTTCAGGCGACTCGCCACCGACAACGAACTGTGGGTGCCGATCTGGAATAGCGTGTCGATGACGGCAATCGCGACCGCGCTCGACATTGTCGTGTGCTTCCTCGCCGCCTACCTGCTCGTGTTGCGCCGGTTCCGCGTCCGTTGGCTGCTGGCGATTCTCGTTGCACTGCCGTGGGCCATTCCAGGGACGGCGATCGCGATCGGCCTCGCTTCGACGTTCGATCGCAACTCGCTCCTCGGCGCGCGCGCGTTGTTGGTCGGCACGTTCTGGATCCTCCCGCTTGCGTACTTCGTGCGCGGCGTGCCGCTCGTGTCCAGCGCGACCGAGGGATCGCTGCGGCAGATGGATCCGTCGCTCGAGGACGCCGCGCGCGGGTTAGGCGCGAGCTGGTGGCTCACGATGCGCCGCGTGGTTCTCCCCGCTGCGCGGCCCGGACTCGTTGCCGGTGCGATGCTCGCCGGCATCACCGCCGTCGGCGAATTCGTGGCGAGCATCGTGTTGTTCACGCACGCCAATCGACCGATCTCGATGGAGATCCTCTCGCAGCTGCGCAACTTCGCGTTCGGCACGGCGGCCGCGTTCAGCGTGGTGCTGATTGCGCTCGTGCTCGCCATCACGCTCATCGCGCGGTGGGCGGAAGGCCGCTGGTCGCGCGCCGAAGCGGTGGTGATCCAGTAAGGCAGGCGTCGCCGCTCGCGGCGTCCGCTATTCGGCGATGGCAGGCGTTTCCTTCACAGCCTCCGCGACCGCGGATGGAACGGGATGCTCCCCGGTCGTGCCCGTGAGGCGACCCAGATTCTTGCCGATGAGGATCGTGCTCGCGACGAGCAAGGCAGACAACCAGAACGGTGCGCCGACGCCGAAGTGATCCGACGCGGCACCCGCGGCTAACGGATACAGCACGCGCGCCAATCCGCCGTACGTCTGTTGCACGCCCATGTACAGACCCCGCTCGTCGTCGCTCACGACGCGAGACAACGTGGCCGTGACGCACGGAAAGTTGAGCGCCGTGCCGAGAGGAATGAGCGCGAGTGCGAGGCCGATCGTCAGATACATCAGGTGCGGGATGGCCACCGGCGACGTGAACGGGATGGCCGCGAGTCCGAGCGCCAATATCGACGCGCCGAATCGCGACGTGCGCATCTCCCCCAGCGTGTCTACCGCCTTGCCTAACACGATGAGGCGGAAAAAGATGTTGAGCGCGCCGATGTACGAATAGAACGGACCGATCGACTCGGCTGTCACATTGAACGCGCGACCGAGGTACAACGTGAGCAGCGCGTTGACGCCGTAGAACGCGCCGATGCCGATCGAGTACATCCACACGAGGCGCGATGGCGGATCGCCGAGATGACGCCACGACGCGACGCGCAGCACGGCTTTGACCGTCGTGTTGCCGCCCGTTCGCCGCGCACGATCGGCGGCCGAAACGACGCGCGACTCCACGAGGTACTTGGCCGCGAAGATCACGTTCAGCGCGCACAGCACCGCTGCGACGAGCCCCGGCCCGTGGTCGCCGCCGTAATGCTTCGACCACGATCCGAGCGCCGGGCCTAACACCACACCGGCATTCGTCGCCGCCGACAGCCATCCCAACCCCTTGGCGCGATTGCGCGGTTCCACGCTGTCCGTCACGTACGCTTGGATCACCGCGGTCGTGCCGCCCCCGGCGCCTTGCACGGCCCTTGAGACCAGCAGCAGCCAGTAGGAATCTGCGTAGGCGAAAACCACGTACGCGATCGCGGAAGCGCCGAGCCCGATGAGCAGTGCGGGCTTCCTGCCGTATCGATCCGACACCCGACCCCAAAGCGGCGCACTGACCAACTGCATCGCCGAGAACGCGGAGACGAGCACCATGACCATGAAGTCGCTCGCGCCGAACTTTTCGGCGTAGAACGGCATCAATGGCAGGATCATCAACGCCCCCACCATGTCGATGAAGGCGGTCGTCATCAGGACGCCCAGCTTGCCGGGCTCACCCGCCTTGAACTTTTGGACGTGCGTGCTGATGCGGGAGGTCACGCGTGGAATCTAGCGGCCAGCGCGAGCGCCACTGTGTGGCCGCGCTTGCTCAGCCAGGCGAGTTGCGACTCGATCACTCGGCCCTGTCCAGCGCCGCCGGCGGAGTCGACGTGCCCACGACGCCGGCAGGCGCGATGATCGTGAGGACGTACGGGATCATTTGCACGAACTGCAACGGAATGCCTTGTGTTCCCTGGAGAAGTTGGGACCGGTGGAGGGGTGCGGCAAGCGCCATCGGCACGCGCGTCTTGCATCCGCAACCGGCAATGGTCAGCTTCAAGATTCCAGCGCAGACGGCAGGAGGTCGGGCTCATGACCACACCCGGGATGTATGAGCCGGAGGAGGGGCGGTTCCAGGACGACCGCCGGCGCTCAATCGAGCCGCGTCGCGATGGCGATCGCGGACTCGAATCCCAAATCCCGCGGCGATCCAGAGATCGACGGACCTCCCGTGCGGTGACGCCCCAGGCCGGGGCACCGGTTGCCGAAGACGACCACCTTGGATTTCCGCTGTCGAATCGACAGCTCGAGGCCTGTCTCCGGGCGGCGCTGCTCGAGGATGGCGCCTATCACGACATCGCGACGGCCGCGAGCGTCTTGTCTGCGCGCCGCGCGCACGCGACGATTGTCGCGCGGCAATCCGGCGTCCTGGCCGGCATTCCGTTAGCAGTCGCCGCATTCCGGCTCTTCGATTCCAATGCCGCCCTGCGCGTGGACATCGACGACGGCGGCCGCGTCACCGATGGCGCGCCCGTCGTGCGCATCACCGCCCTGTCGCATGCGATCCTCTCGGCGGAGCGCGTCGCACTCAACTTCCTCCGTCACCTGTCCGGCATCGCGACGCTCACTGCATCCTATGTCGAGGCCGTGCGGGGGACCTCGGCCCGCATCGTCGACACGTGGAAGACCACGCCCGGCCTGCGCGAGCTCGAGCACTATGCCGCGCGGGCGGGCGGTGCGTTAGGCATGAAGCGCGATGGCTTGGATGTCGTGCACATTCGCGACAGCCATCTCACCGCGATGAATCGCGACGTGGCGATGGTCGTACGACGGACGCGCGAGCTCGCGTCGGATCACACGCGCATCGAGATCGCGTGCCGTTCCCCCGCCGAAGTGCGCAGCGCCGTGACCGCCGGCGTGGATGCCGTGCTCCTCGATGGCATGACGCCGTCACACGTGCGCGAATGCGTGGAAGTTGCATCGTCGCGCGTGTACACGCAGGTGACTGGTGACGTGCGCCTCGACGCCGTGCGAAGCTTCGCTCAAGCCGGCGTCGATCGCATTGCGGTGGATGCACTCACGCAACGCGCGCCAGCCCTCGATCTGGAGCTCGAGTTCGAGGCGGTGTGATGGGCGACGTGCTCGCCGCCAGGTCGCAGATGGCGGTGTCGCTCGGCTTTCACATCCTGTTCGCTGTCGTCGGCATCGCGATGCCGGTGCTCATGATCATCGCCGAGGCGCGCTGGAGACGCACCGGTGACGCGATGTATCTCGAGCTCGCGAAGCGTTGGGCCAAAGGCACGGCCATCCTCTTCGCCGTCGGCGCGGTATCGGGGACGGTGATCAGCTTCGAGCTCGGCTTGTTGTGGCCGGGCTTCATGCGATTCGCGGGCGCCATCATTGGCATGCCCTTTTCGCTCGAGGGCTTCGCGTTTTTCGCCGAGGCGATTTTCCTCGGTGTGTATCTCTACGGATGGCAGCGCATCTCGCCGCGCGCACACATCGTGGCCGGCGCCCTCGTTGCGGTGAGTGGAGCAGCATCCGCGCTGTTCGTCGTAATCGCGAATGCGTGGATGAACACGCCAACGGGATTTCGACTGCAGAACGGCGCGCCGGTGGACGTCGATCCGATCGCCGCCATGCTGACGCCCGCGGCATTTCACGAGATCCTGCACATGCTGCTGGCGGCGTATGCGGCCACCGGGTTTGCGGTGGCCGGCATCCACGGCTTCATGTTGCTGCGCGATCACCGCAACGCGTTCCACCGGCGGGCGCTTGTCGTGGCACTCATGGTCGGGGTACCGGCCGCGATCGTGCAGCCGATTTCGGGCGATATCAGCGCGCGATACGTCGCGCAACGGCAGCCGCCGAAGCTCGCTGCCATGGAAGGACAATTCCGCACCGAGTCCGGCGCGCCGCTGCGCCTCGGGGGCATTCCGGACGTCGTCGCCCAACGGACGCGTTGGGCGATCGAGATTCCTAACGGACTGTCGCTGCTCGCCTTCCACGACCCGCACGCGGTCGTCCGGGGCCTCGATGCCGTGCCGCGGCGGGACTGGCCGCCGGTTCCAGTGGTTCACGTCGCCTTCCAGATAATGGTGGGACTGGGGACATATCTCGCGCTGTTGGGCGTGTGGGTAGCCATCGAGGCCTCGCGGCGGCGCGACCTCGCGGCCAACCGTTGGCTCATGCGCGCCGTGGCCATCGCATCTCCGATGGGATTTCTGTGCATCGAAGCCGGTTGGACTGTCACCGAGGTCGGCCGACAGCCGTGGGTGATCTTCGGAGTACTGCGGACGGCTGATGCCGTGACGCCCATGCCGGGTCTCATCGTACCCTTTCTCGTGATCAGCGCGCTGTACTGCTTCCTCGGCGTCGTCGTGGCGTGGCTCCTCTACGACCTCGTGATGCGCAGCCCGATCATGCGTGAAGGCGACGGCACGATGGCGCCGGTCGCTGCCTAACGGAACCGCGCATGGCGACTGCGATTGCGTTCGTCGCGTTGGTCGCGCTCAACGCCTACGTGCTGCTCGGCGGCGCGGATTTCGGCGGCGGCGTATGGGACTTCTTCGCCACCGGTCCGCGACGCGCCGAGCAGCGCGCGTTGATCGCCGAAGCCATTGGGCCGATCTGGGAAGCCAACCACGTGTGGTTGATTCTGGTCGTCGTCCTGCTGTTCACGTGCTTCCCTCCGGTGTTTTCCGGCCTAGCGATCGCGCTTCACATCCCGCTCACGCTCATGTTGATCGGCATCGTGCTGCGCGGCTCGGCGTTCGCGTTCCGGAGTTACGGGAGCGCCGAAGACGGCCCGCAACGACGATGGGGCCGTGTGTTCGCCATCGCGAGCCTGCTCACGCCGGTGCTCCTCGGCGTGTGCATTGGCGCGATTGCATCCGGGCGCGTCGGTGTCATCCTCGAGCAAGTGTATCGCGGCGGCGGGGGCGAGTCGTTCGTGTCCTTGTACGTGTCGCCGTGGCTGTCTCCGTTCACCATTGCCGTTGGCGCGCTCGCGCTTTCCCTGTTCGCGTTTCTCGCCGCGACGTACCTAACGGTCGAAGCGGACGACGCGGAATTGCGCGAGGATTTTCGGCGCCGCGCGCTCGCCGCAGCGATCGCGGTGTTCGTGACTGCGTTTCTCGCGCTGTTGCTCGCGCGGTCGCACGCGCCTCGTGTCAGTGCCGGCCTCATCGCGTCTGCTTGGGCGCCATTGCTACATGTGTTGACGGCCGTCTCTGCGATTCTCGCTATCGCAGCGCTCTGGACCAGGAAGTGGCGCGTGGCGCGCGTGGCGGCTGCTGCGCAGGCGACGCTCATTTTGTGGGGATGGGCCGCGGCGCAGGCCCCGTACCTGATCCCGCCCACGCTCACCATCGGCAACACCGCTGCGCCGCGGCGAACCCTGGCTCTCTTCCTCATAGCGCTTGCGCTCGGCGCTGTCGTGCTGTTTCCGTCGATCGCCTACCTCTTCCGCTTGTTCAAGTCCGCGCGCATGCACGAGCCCGGTGCGAATCGGACGAAATGACTTTCGTCTAACTGCTGCGTTTGCCATTAACGCAGGCTGACACGGGTCGTCCAACGATATGAACGGCCGGCTCGACGGCCGGTCTTTGTATTTTCGACGCGCGAATATCAGGTGCGCTTCCGAGCGCAAGGGACGGATGAGATGATCGAACAAACAAAGCGAAAGCTGATGACGGTCGCGCTAGCTGCCTCGCTCATCGGCGTTGCGGCGTGCGCGTCGAGTCCGCGGGGCGAGCGCGTGTATGTGAGCGAAGCGCCGCCTGTCGAGCGTGTCGAAGTCATCGGCACGGCGCCTGGGCCGAACTATGTGTGGGTGCCTGGCCGATATAATTGGGACACACGGAGATACGTTTGGATGCCTGGCCGATGGGTCGTGTCGGATCGGGGGTATCGCGCGTGGCGACCGGGCCATTGGGCCCATGACCGGAGAGGCTGGTATTGGGTGGAAGGGCACTGGCGCTAGGACGCGCACGTTCGGATTCAGGCCTAACGCAGAGCCCGTCTCCCGGGCGCACGAACAGAATGTCCGACACGGAACAGTCCCCATCGCCGACAGCAGAGGACGAGAAAGACGTGGCATCGCGTCCCGCGCCGCCGTCGCCGGAGCCGCCATCGTGCGACATCTGCGGTGCGATGGATCTCACGTGGCTACGGTGCAAATTGATCTGCAACCAGTGCCACACCATCCTGATGACGTGCGGCGATCTGTGAGGCGCGCTAATCGCTCGGCGGCTGCCCAACGGAATCGGCGGGTGGCGCATCCGCTGCGAGCTCCAGCTGCGCGCTCAACGTCTCGGGACGGGTCGTTGGCGCGTCGCACGCGTAATGGCGGCACACGAACGCCGTGGCCGCGCCGTTGATGGGCGTGCGGTCGCGCAGCAGCGCGATGCCGCCGTTGGCTCGTCCGGCGGCAAGGACCAGTCCCGGCACGTATTGCTGCGCGGCGACGCGCTGCAGCGCGACGAATCCGACGCTCGACGGATCGCCTAACAAGGCGACCTCGATCGGTCCGTACACGGCGACATCCGCGGCCGTCAGCAGGTGGCCGAACGCGAGGGGATAGCGCTCCACCGCATTACCGATGCTCGACAGAACATCGACGGCGCGTTGGCGCCACGATGGCACGTCGAGCAGATCGCCCAAACGGAGGAGCAGCTCTACTGCGAGCGATGTCCCGGACGGCGTCGCGTTGTCGGTGATCTCGCGCGGGCGGGTGATCAGCGCTTCGTGATCGTGCGCGGTGTCGTAGAAGGTCCCGGTGTGATCGTCCCAGAACCACCGGAGCATCGATTCTGCCATGCGTCGGGCCTGTGCCACCCATGATTCATCGAAGGTGAGCTCGTACATCGCGATCGCCGCCAGGGCGACCGCGGCTTGATCGTCGAGGAAGCCCGGCACGCGCCGCGCGCCGGGCGACGCGCTCCACACACGCGTCGCGCGCCCATCGTGCACAAGCTCGCGGAGGAGGAACGTGCCGGTGCGCACCGCGAGTGCGCGCGCCTCGTCGTGCTCGAGTACCCGGGCGGCCTCCGCAAGCGCGCGCAGCATGAGCCCATTCCACGACGCGAGAATCTTCTCGTCCCGCGCCGGCCTCGGGCGCCGCGCCCGCGCCGCGCCAAGCGCGGCGCGCGCGCGGCGCACGAGGCTGTGCAGCTCGTCGCGCGTGAGGCCGCCGCCGACGCGCGCCAGTGTGGCGTCGGGATCCCCCGCCACGTGGAGAATGTTGCGTCCCTCGAAATTCCCCGACCGCGTTACGCCCCAGTATGCCGCCGCTGCGCCGGCGTCTTCGCCTAACAATGACTCGAGCTCGCCGGCATCCCAGACGTAGGAGCGGCCTTCCTCGCTCTCGCTGTCGGCGTCCAACGACGCGTAGAACCCGCCCCCCGGCGCGGTCATCTCCGCGCCGACCCAGGCGATGAGGTCCTCCACCACATCCCGGATCTGCGGGTCCCGCGTCACCTGAAACAGGTGCACGCCTAACCGGCACATCAGGGCGTTGTCGTACAGCATCTTCTCGAAGTGCGGAACCAGCCACCGCGCGTCCACGCTGTACCGGTGAAACCCGCCGCCGATCTGATCGTGTATCCCGCCGCGGCTCATCGCGAGGAACGAGTCCCGCGCCACGATCATGCCGTTAGGCAGGAGCCCGCGCCGCCACGCCACCAGCGCGAACTCGAGCGCCATCGCGTGCGGAAACTTGGGCGCGCCCTCGAACCCGCCGTACCGCTCATCGAACCGCCGCGCCACGCCGCGCGCGGCGCTTGCCAACAACGCAATGGTCGGCGCGCCGCTCGTACCCTGGGCTGTCGCCATCCGCGTGTACATCGTCCGCACTTGGCCCGCCGCCGCCTCGACATCGCCGCGCCGCTCGCGAAACGCCGTCGCCACCGATGACAAAACTCGCCGAAACGACGGCATGCCCTGTCTGTCGTTGGGCGGGTAATACGTACCACCGTAAAACGGTACACCGTCCGGTGTCAGAAACACCGTCATCGGCCACCCGCCCTGCCCGGTCATCGCTTGCACGGCACTCATGTAAATCGCGTCCAGGTCCGGCCGCTCCTCGCGATCCACCTTGATGTTCACGAACAACTCGTTCATGAGCGCTGCCGTTTCCGGATCCTCGAACGACTCGTGCGCCATCACGTGACACCAGTGACACGCGGCGTATCCGATGCTCAAGAGGATCGGCCGGCCTTCACTCCGTGCGCGCCCGAGCGCCTCAGTCCCCCACGGATACCAGTCGACCGGATTCGCGGCGTGCTGCCGCAGATACGGACTCGTCTCGCGCGCCAGTCGGTTCATGCCAACAACCTGCACTCCTGAGCCATCAGGCCACTCACTGCCATTCGCGTCCGTGCGCCATATAATCCCACCATGTCTTCCAATGTAGTCGGCTCGAAGCGGCGCGATCCGGGCCGCCTCGTCGCGATCATTGTCACGCTCGTCGTCCTTGCTGCTTGGCCGCTTGCCCTCTCGCCGCTCATCGACCTCGAGACACTCGCGCCGGTGCCCGGCGCGCATCTCACCCTCGGACCCGGCTATCTCATCCTCGCGCCGATCTGCGACGTGATGGATGCCCTCACGCTGCTGAGCGTGAGCCAGACGATCGCACTGCTCGTCTCGCTCGCGGCACTCTTCATTGTCTGGCGCGAGCTGCATTGGCGCCGGTTCGGTACCACACTCCTTCGCGAGATGCGGTTCGCACTTCTCGCACTCGCCGGCCTGGTGCTTTTCTACCTCGTGGCCATCGTCGCGCCGAGGCCCATGGCGCGTTTGACGCTCGACGATGCGAATGCGCTGGCTGTCGACGTGCACAGCCACACGCGCTTCTCGCACGATGGCCGATCCTCATTCACTCCCGACGCGAACCGCGCGTGGCATCGCGATGCCGGCTTCGACGTCGCCTACATCACTGACCACAGTCGCTTCGCCGGCGCGCGCGAAGCAGCGCGGCGGAATCCCGCGCGCGCCGGCGACGGTCTCACGTCCCTGCCCGGAATCGAGTACGTCGCGAACCACGACCATCTCCTTACGCTCGGCGCGAGTGACAGTACTGCTGCGTTGCTTACTGGCGGTCCGCGGCGTGCACTCGCCGCACGGTCGGCGCTTTCCGCGCGAGACCCCGTGATCGTGCAAACGATTCCCGAGCATCTCGATCGACTCCCGGCGCCCGATTCCGCCGGTCTGCGCGGCGCGATTGCCATCGAGCTGTCGGATGGCTCGCCGCGCGGCATCGAACAGAGCCAGCGCGACCGCGCCCGCATCATCCACTTGGCTGACAGTCTCGATCTCGCCCTCGTCGCCGGCTCCGACAACCACGGCTGGGGTAGGACCGCCGTCGCCTGGAGCGTCATGCGCATTCCCGGCTGGCGCGCGCTGTCGGCCGATTCGTTAGGCGAAGCCATCGCTGGCCGCCTGCACGCGGCCCGGCGTCACGCGGTCGAGGTCGTCGCGCGCCGCTCGCCGGATGCGGGCCAGTACGGCGCGCTCGTCGTCGCCACGCTCCCGGCCGTCGGGTGGAACATTCTCCGCACCATGTCGCCGCTCGAGCGCCTGTCGTGGATCGCGTGGGCGTGGATCGCGACGGCCGTCCTGATGTCCGCCATCTCTCGACTCCGCGCTGTCGAGTGACGGCTCGCATCACGCGCCGGCCGAGCGGCACATGGCTGGGCATGCTCATTGTCACGGTAGCGGCCGTGGTCCGCGGCGTGTTCGCGGTCATCATCACGCTCCCGCCCGACGAGACATACTACTGGGAGTGGTCGCGACATCTGGCGAGCGGCTACTTCGACCACCCGCCCGTCGTTGCGCTCGTGATACGGTTAGGCACCGCGCTTTTCGGCGTCACGCCGCTCGGCGTCCGAATCGGGAGTGTGTGCGCTGGGTGGGCGGCGTCGGTCATGCTGGTGCTGTTGGCACGACGACTCGCCGGCGGCCGCGCCGCGCTCGTCGCCGCGATTGCGCTCTGCTGCATGCCGCTCGCCGCCGCCGGACTCGTGCTCGCGACTCCGGACGCGCCGCTGCTGTTCGCGTTCGCCCTCACGCTCCTCGCGCTCGACCACGCGCTCGAGACGGAGCCCGGCAGTCGCGTCGCCACGCGGTGGTGGCTCGCCGCCGGCATTGCGTTAGGCATAGCATTCGTGTCCAAGTACAACGCCGTGCTGCTGCCGGTCGGCGCGTTGATCGCGTGCCTGACGTTCGCACCCCTGCGACGGCAATTGCGCACCGCCGGACCATACGTTGCCACCATCGCGGCCGCACTCATCTTCCTGCCAGTCATCATCTGGAACGCGCGACACCAGTGGGTGTCGTTCGGCTTTCAGCTCGGCCACGGCTTCACATCGGGACACGGCACACCGTTCTCGCGCGAGAGCTCGCTCATCGGCGGGCAGCTCGCGCTCGTGTCGCCGATCCTGTTCGTGCTGTTCGCGATCGTGGTTGTACAGGGCGTACGCAGCGGTGAGCCGCGTCGCGTGCTACTGGCCGCGGTGTCGGCCACCGTGTTTCTCTTCTTTTGCATAGGCGCGTGGCGGCATCCCGCCGAGGCGAATTGGCAGGCTCCGGCGTACGTCCCCGCGATTGCGCTGCTCGCCGCCCACGCGGCGGCGACGCGCAACCGCGCCTGGTCGCGATGGATCATGGCTGGGTGCGCGTTAGGCGCGCTCATGAGCGTGGCCATCTACGTGCAGTCCATTGTTCCGGTGCTACCGATCACGGCGCGCGATGATCCAACCGCGCGCGGCACGGGCTGGGACTCGCTCGCCGTCCGCATGCAGATGTTGGCCGATCGCGAAACGGCGCGCACGGGCGTGCGCGTGTGGCTTGGTGGCGACCGGTACCAGGAGGCGTCGGAGATCGCCTTCCACCTGCCGTCGCACCCTGAAACGTTCTCGCTCAACCTCGAGGGCCGGCCTAACCAGTACGACCTGTGGCCCGGCTTCCCCGATCGCGCGCGCCGGGGCGACGACCTGTTGCTCGCGTTCGAGGTCCAGTCCAGAGACTCCGTCGGTTCAGTGGTCAGACGCCTTCGCCCCTTTTTCGACGACGCGCGCTTGGTGGATGTGGTTGACCTCCGCCGCGGTTCCGAGGTGCGCACGCGCCGGCGTCTATGGCTGCTCGAGCGATGGCACGGCTCGTGGCCGCCCAAAGATTTCACCCCCTGATCGCCGCCGCGGCCGCACTTGCCTCGAGCCGCCGCGCGCAGGAATGTTTGCTCATGACCGGCGACGCACCCTGTTGGCTCAACGAGTTCAACGACTTTTCCATGACTACTGCACTGGCCTCCGAGCTCTCTGACTATCTCGCCACGCACGACCGGCGCATCCACGACGAGCTGTTCGCGTTTCTTCGCATTCCCAGTGTGAGCGCGCGCTCCGAGCATCGCGGCGACATGACGCGCGCCGCCGAGTGGTTAGCGACGTCCATGCGGACAGCCGGACTGAAGGCTGAGATCCTGCCTACCGGAGGTCACCCAGCGGTACTCGGTGAATGGCGCGGCGCACCCGCCGGAGCCAAGACCGTGCTCATCTACGGCCACTACGATGTGCAGCCCGTCGAACCGCTCGACTTGTGGACCACGCCGCCGTTCGAGCCCGCCGTGCGCGACGGTCGCATCTACGCGCGCGGCTCAGTGGACGACAAAGGCCAACTCTTTCTGCACGTCAAAGCGCTCGAGGCGCACCTGGCCACGCGGGGCTCACTGCCGGTCAACGTGATCGTGCTCGCCGAGGGCGAAGAGGAAGTTGGAAGCGGCAACCTCGCACCCTTCATCGAGCGCCATCGCGATCGCTTGCGCTGCGACTACTGCGTCATCTCCGACTCATCGATGTTCGCGCCAGGTCTGCCCTCGATTCTGTCGTCGCTTCGCGGTCTCGCGTACTTCGAGATCGAGGTGCAGGGACCCGCGTCGGACCTGCATTCGGGTATCTACGGCGGCGCCGTCGTCAATCCTGCAACCGCACTCGCGCGCATCATCGCGACCTTCCACGATGAGCACTGGCGCGTTGCAATTCCCGGGTTCTACGACGACGTGCGCGACTGGGAGCCGCGCGTCCTGAAAGAGATGCGCGCCTTGCCGTTCGACGACGAGCGATTCCGCATGGAAGTCGGCGCGCCTGCACTCGATGGTGAAGCCGGTCGCACGACGCTCGAGCGCATCTGGACGCGCCCGACGTGCGAAGTGAACGGCCTTCTCAGCGGCTATACCGGAGAGGGAGCGAAGACGGTCTTACCCGGTAAGGCAATGGCGAAAGTGAGTTGTCGCCTGGTACCCGACCAAACCCCGGACGCCATCAAGCGCGTTCTCACGGCGCACGTCCAGCGCGTGGCGCCTCGCGGTGTCACGGTCACCGTGAACGCGCTGCACGGCGGCCTGCCATGGCGCGCCGAGATGAGCGGTCCGCTGGTCGACGCAGCGCGCCGCGCGCTCGCCGGCGCCTTTGGTCGAGAGCCGGTAATCACCGGAGAAGGCGGCTCGATTCCCGTCGTCGGGGATTTCGAACGCATCCTCGGCGCGCCGGTGCTGCTCATCGGCTTCGGGCTGCCGGGCGAGAACGCCCACGCGCCAAACGAATGGATGAGCGACGAAAACTTCGTGAAGGGGACGCGCGCGATCGCGATGCTCTGGGACGAACTCGCGAAGCCGGCTGCTTAAACATCGCACCGCGCGTGGGCCCGCGGTCCGCGGGCCCGTGCGGTCAGAGGCCTCCTAACAGGGCGTCGTTGTTAGGCGTCGCCGCGATACGCTTGATCAACCACTCCATACCGGACTGCGGCGGCATCTGCTGCAGGCCCCGACGCAGCGTGAACACGGCGTCCAATTGATCGGGCCGGAAAAGCTTGTCCTCGCGACGCGTGCCGCTGGTCGCGATATCGATGGCGGGGTAGATGCGCTTCTCGGCCAACGACCGGTCGAGTTTGATCTCGCAGTTGCCCGTGCCCTTGAACTCCTCGAAGATCACGTCGTCCATCCGCGACCCCGTCTCGACGAGCGCCGTCGCGATGATGGTGAGTGATCCGCCACCGTGCTGCTGCGCCACCGAACGGGCCGAGCCAAAGAATGCCTTTGGTTTCGCCATCGCCGTGGCGTCGAGTCCGCCGCTCAGCGTGCGTCCCGTGCCGCGCTCAACTGTGTTATGTGCGCGCGCAAGTCGCGTGAGCGAGTCGAGCACGATCACCACGTCCTTGCCGCTTTCGACGAGCCGTCGCGAACGCTCGAGCACTATGTCGGCCACATCCACGTGGCGCTCGGCCGGTTGATCGAAGCTCGACGCGACGACCTCACCACGTCCCCACGAAATCATCTCGCTCACTTCTTCCGGGCGCTCGTCCACCAACAACACGAGCAGGACTGCCTCCGGATGATTGATGGCGATGCCTTCCGTGATGGCTTGCAGAAGCATCGTTTTTCCTGCGCGCGCAGGCGCGACGATCAACGCGCGCTGCCCATAGCCGATGGGTGCGATGAGATCGATTGCGCGACGTGTAAGCTCCGGACCGCCCTTGGCTGCACGTCCCGTTTCCAACACCAACTTGCGATCCGGGTACGAGGCAATCAGCGAACTGAAATCGGGCCGACGTTGCGCGCTGGTCGGATCGTCGCCGTTCACGCGCTGCAGCTCGACTAACGTCGTGCGCCCGCGATGATCACGGCCGGTGGTGGCCTCAATCAGGTCGCCGCGACGGAGCGCGAACTGTCTAACCAGGAACGGAGCGACGAACGGATCGCCGGGCATCGGCAGGTAGCTGTCATCTGCCCGTCGGACAAAGCCGCCTTCGCGTGAGGAGTCGAACCACCCGGTGACTGTGCCATCAGCAACGATAGGCTGTGGCGGCCCGCCGTTGTGATGATCGGGCCGTGGGCCACCGCGTCCGCGACCTCGTCTGCCTCGCCGTCCGTTGTTTGGGAATCGTCCGTCACGCGGGCCTTGGTGAGGCTGACCGCCGCCGCCACCACCTTGATTCATCGCGGGCGCTGACCCGCCCGTTGTACCGCCGCTGGTACCGGCTGGCGACGCGCCCGGCGGATTCGCCGGCGGCACGTTGGGCAGGGAGTCGGCGGCCGGATCGGAAGGAGGTCCGCCCGATCCACCGCTCGTGCCCTCTCCGTTAGTCACCGGGTAGGACCCTTCTGATTCACCGTTCATGGGGAGCCCAGCATCATCACGATACGGACTGGGTTCGGATTGCGTATCGCGTGGTCCAGCGCCGCGGTTCTGCGGGCGCGGACCGCGACCGCGCCGTGTGGGGCGTCGACGATCGTTCATGCACCAATGCGTGTTATGGAGTGATTTGGAATCGCGCTTGTGGCGCCCACCGATGTGGTGCCCACTACGCTTCTGCTACGTCTCTCGCGAGATGCACGTGTCCGGTATACGCCACCGGTCCGGTGCGATCTCGACGTTTGTATGGAGCTCGGTCTATTGGCGAGTCCGAACCGGGCATCACAGTCGGCGCGCTCGAGCGCCACACACGACTCGTGATTCTACCTTTCCCGCGATCTCCGCAACGCGTCCTTCGCTGCGTCCGGGGATCGCGCATGCAGCTGCGTCAAACGGCAAAGGCCGGATAGAACGCGTTGCCGCACGGACCCTGCCATGCGCTGTGGCCGCCAGGGCTCTGCCCTCGGCCACCTCGATTATCACCTACTAACGGCTATCGCGCAACCTTTGCGCCGCTCTGCGGTCCGGCCCCAGACTACCGCCGGATCTCATCGCACCCACCTGACGAATCAACGAACCAAGCGCTCTTCTACAACTTCGTCGAGGGAGCGCACCGTTCCGATGATGCGTCGAACCAGCTCGATGATCCGCTCGACCGCGACGCGATGTTGTGCGTCTAGCGTTGACTCCATCGCCAGTAGTTGCGTTTCCGCAAGCAGTGCGGCGAGTGGGTTGTTGAGCTGATGCTGAACGAGCGCGGTAAGCTTCTGGAGGTCGGTCTGTGGCGGGATCTCTGGCACCTCTGACGCCGTAGACGACTTCGGAGCAGGTTCAGTCACGGGCTGACACGGCCTCTCGCCAATCGGTATCTTAATCTAATCATGATCGCGCCTTCAATCGACCCCGCCGCGGCTATCGCGTCCGCGGTGAAAGACTATCAGGAAACGAGCGACGTGGCGAGTCTCCTCCGACAACTCGAGTCGGTCTGCGCAACGTGCTCCGACGCGGGTGCGCTCATGAAGGCCGTCGAGCCATACCAAGACATCCCGGAGGTTGCCGGTCCGGTCTACGAGCAAGTCGTCGCGTCGAGACCAGAGGACGCTGGCGCCCTCGTGCGCCTCGCCAATGCGTATTGGCTATCTGGACGAGGCCCGGACGCAGTCAAAGCTCTGGCGGATCGAGCGATTTCGGCCGACCCAACCAACCGCGGCGCATGGCATCTCTGGGCCCTGAGCGAAGCGACCCTGCGCGATCGTGTCGATCGCTGGAGACACGTGGTCGAGCGGTTTCCCGCAGACGAGCTCGCGCAAGCGAATCTCGCCGACAACGCCGCGAGCCTTGCATCCACGGAGGGTGATCGCGGGGCGCTCCAGATTGCGATCCGAACCTACAAGGGCTTACTGCGCACGGCATCGCGGACGGACCAGCGAGTGGCGCTCGAGCGGGCTGTCGCGACGCTCGAACAGTGGCGTCTATAGGGAAAACGCCGTGGGGCTGCTGCCCGAAGGCAGCAGCCCCACGCGGTGTTGGCGACTACTCGCCGCCCGCTATTAGGAGCCGAGCTTGGTGACGTTCTGAGCTGCCGGTCCCTTGGCGCCCTGAACGATGTCGAACTCGACGCGCTCTCCCTCGCTCAGCGTCTTGAAGCCTGTGCCCTGGATGGCCGAGTGGTGAACGAAGCAATCCTTCTGTCCGTTCTCCGGGGTGATGAAACCAAAGCCCTTGCTGTCGTTGAACCACTTGACCGTGCCGGTGGTACGCATACGAATC
>DATJET010000221.1:0-5489 GCA_035496295.1 Gemmatimonadaceae bacterium | reverse complement strand
GTCCGCCCCCAGATCCTCCATGAAGCTCGCGTCATTGGTGAGCTTTTCGCGCTCGACGCCGAGCTCCTTGGCGATGATTTCCTTGACCTTCTCCTCGAGATCCGCCATGGACGTGGTCCTCAATTGGGTGTGGTTGAGGTGAAATTTACGCGTCGCCAAACGGTACGGAAAGCTACATGACCATACCACCATCCACCACGAACACCTGCCCCGTGATGTACGACGCATGCTCCGATGCAAGGAACGCGACGAGCCCCGCGATGTCGGCCGGTGTGCCGAGTCTGCCGAGGGGAATTTGGGCCGAGAGTTGCTCGCGCGCATCGGGCGTGAGCGCCTTCGTCATGTCGGTATCGATGAATCCCGGCGCGATGGCGTTGGCCAGCACGTTGCGTGAGGCGAGCTCTTTCGCGACCGATTTGGTCAGACCGATGAGCCCCGCCTTGCTCGCGGCGTAGTTGGCCTGTCCTTTGTTTCCGATGATGCCGACCACGCTCGTGATGTTGATCACGCGTCCCCAGCGGCGCTTCATCATCCCCCGCGCCGCGGCGCGCGTTGCGGCGAACGCGCCGCGAAGATTGGTGTCGATCACTGCATCCCAATCTTCGTCCTTGAGCCGCACGAGAACGTTGTCGCGCGTGAGACCCGCGTTGTTGACGAGGACGTCCAACGAGCCCAACGCCTGCTCGACGTGGTCGACCAATCGTTGGGCATCGCCCGCCTGACCGAGATCGGCGGCAAATCCCTGTGTGCCGCTGCCGATCGACGCCGCCGCCTGTGTTGCACGATCTGCGTCGCGCCCTGCGATGGCGACCTTCGCGCCTGCCCGTGAGAGCGACGTCGCGATCTCGAGGCCGATTCCGCGCGTGCCGCCGGTGACGAGCGCGGTGCGTCCGGTGAGGTCGATAGTGATCATGCGAGTCGTTGGTGAAGAGCCTCGACGTCGGCGACCGTGCCGCATGGCAGCGTCTGTGCGCCAGGCACGATGCGCTTCACGAGATTCGATAGCACGGTGCCGGGGCCGAGCTCCACGAACACGGCGCCCGGATGATCCGCCCCGAGGCGCTGCACGAGCGCGGTCCATCGCACGGGTGACGTGAGCTGTCGCACGAGCAACGTCTTGGCCGTCGTCGCATCGCGCACGGGCTCGGCGCTCACGTTGGACAAAACGGGAAAGGACGGCGGCCGCATCGCGGCCGCAACGAGCGCACGCCCGAGCCCGGCGGCCGCGACCTCCATGAGCGGCGAATGGAACGCGCCACTCACATGCAACCGAATGGCGCGCTTGGCACCGGCTTCCTTGGCGAGCGCCATCGCGCGCTCGACCGCGGCGACTTCGCCGGAGATGACGAGCTGTTCCGGCGTGTTGTAGTTGGCAGGAACCACGACACCGCCTTCGGCTCGTGTCGTGGCGCAGACGCGCTCCACGGCATCTTCGGTGAGTCCAAGAATCGCGGCCATCGCACCGGGTCGTTCGACGCCGCTCTTGAACATGAGCTCGCCGCGCGTGCGCACGAGGCCGAGCGCGTCGGCGAGCGAAAGGGCGCCGGCCGCGTGATACGCCGTGAATTCGCCCAATGAGTGGCCGGCTGCCGCGCGCACGTGCGGCAACGCGCGCTCCCGGATGAGCGCCCACGCAGCCGCACCGTGCGCGAGCAGCGCCGGTTGGGCATTCTGCGTGGACGTGAGCTGGTCGTCGGGCCCGTCGAAACAGAGCCACGAGAGCGGGATGCCCAACGTGCGGTCTGCTGCATCGAAGACTGCGCGCGCCGCCGGGAACGCTTCGGCAAGGTCCTTCCCCATGCCCGGCTTCTGAGACCCCTGGCCGGGAAAGAGTAGAATCAGGTCCATGTACGTACCGCGGCCGGTCAGAACCGAACGACCATCGAGCCCCACGTGAATCCGGCGCCGAACGCCACGAGCAGAACCGTCATACCTTCGCGGATGCGTCCGGCGGAGATCGCTTCGTCGAGCGAGATCGGAATCGATGCCGAGGACGTGTTGCCGTATCGCCCAACGTTCACGAACACTTTGTCCATCGGGATGCCCGCGTGCTTGGCGGTCGCTTCGATGATGCGCACGTTGGCCTGGTGCGGCACCATGAGGTCAATGCTCGAGGCGTCGAGGTTCGCTTTCTCGAGCGCGCGATCGGCAGCTTCGCACATCATGCGTACGGCGTGCTTGAACGTTTCGCGTCCCGCCATCTTGACCAGGTGCGTCCGTTGGGCGAGCACGTCGGCCGACATGGGGACGGTGGCGCCGCCGTGCGGTCGGTACAGCAGGTCGGCGAGCTTGCCATCGCTCCGCATGAAGGTGGACAGAATGCCCTTCCCGTTGCGCGCCGGGCGGACGATGGCTGCGCCGGCCGCGTCGCCGAACAGCACGCACGTGGCACGGTCCGTCCAGTCGAGGATCGCGCTCATCTTTTCCGACGCGGCGACGAGCACGGTTTCGGCGCTCTGCGAGGCGATGAGGCCTTCGGCCACCGTTAGGCCGTAGAGGAATCCGGAGCAGGCCGCGCCAATGTCGAACGCGGCCGCGCGGTCGGCGTCGATCTCAGCCTGGAGATCGACGGCGGTGGCCGGCAGGAGGCGGTCGGGCGTGGCCGTGCTGAGCACGATGGTGTCGAGGTCGGCGGCGGTAACGCCGGCGCGCTGCATCGCGATGCGCGAGGCGTTGGCGGCCATGCTCGCCGTGGTATCGTTAGGCCCGGCGATGTGCCGTTCGCAGATGCCGGTGCGCTCGACGATCCATTCGTGGCTCGTCTCGAGGCCCATCCCCGCGAACTCGTGGTTGCGCAAAATGCGCTCGGGCGCGTAATGCCCGATGCTGACCAGCTCGACGATGGGCCGCGTCATGATTGGGCGACCGGGTTGGCGCCGAGGCGGCGGCCGATGTGGTCGACCATGCGCCGCTCGACGGCGCGCAGGGCGACGCCGATGGCGTTCTTGATGGCGCGTGGCGAGGAGCTGCCGTGGGAGATGATGCTCACGCCCTTCACGCCTAACAACGGTGCGCCGCCGTAGTCCGAGTAGTCGAAGCCCTTGAAGATCTTGGCGAGGACATCCTTCGGCACGCCGCCCTTCGTCATCATCGACATGATCATGCCGGGCACCGACTCGTAAAACTTGAGGACCACATTGCCCACGAAGCCGTCGCACACGACGACGTCGATCGCACCGCGCTCGCTGCCGCCGGTGAGAATGTCTCGGCCTTCGACGTTCCCGGCGAAGTTGAGGTCGGTCGCCTCCAGCATCTTGTGCGCATCTTTGACCGCGGCGTTGCCCTTCTCGGGCTCCTCGCCGATGCTCAGGAGCCCGACAGCGGGATTGGCGCGGTCGAGAATGTCCTCCGCATAGACGGCGCCCAACCGGGCGAACTGGACCAGTTCTTCGGCGGAACAGTCGACATTGGCGCCGGCGTCGAGCACGACCACGGGATTCCGCTGCGTGGGAAACGTCGTCGCGATGGCGGGTCGCGTTAGGCCGGCGTGCAGCTTGAGCAGGAATACCGACGCGGCCATCTGCGCGCCGGTGTTGCCGGCCGACACGAACGCATCGGCCTTGCCGGCGGCGTGGAGCTTGAGCCCGATGGCCATCGAACTGTTAGGCTTGGATCGGATGGCCGCGGTGGGCTTCTCCGACATCTCGATGACATCGGGCGCTTCGACGAGACTGATGCGCTCGCGGATGCCCGCCGGCAGACCGGTGGCCGCGCGGAGCTGCGTGTCGAGCTCCGCGCTCACTTCTCCGGTGCGCCCAACGAGTTGGACCGTGTGCGCGGGGTCGAGCTCGGCAAGCGCGAGGAGGGCGCCGGCGATCGGCACTTCGGGCGCGCGATCGCCGCCCATCGCATCCAACGCGATGCGTGCCAACGCTAGGCTTCCCTGGCTTCGACCCGCTGCTCACCTGCGTAGTATCCGCACTCCGGACAGACGTGGTGCGGGCGCTTCATGCTCTGGCAGCGCGGGCACGCCTGGATGGCGATCGGCGCGGCTGCTTTGTGCGTGTTACGCGCGCGCTTCTTCCGCTTCGACGTGCGGCGCTTTGGGACGGCCATGGGAAGTCAACCGAAAGTGTGAAAGGTGGGGCTCAGTGCGAAACACGGCGAGCCGTGGTCAGGCCGGCCCAGCGCGAGTCGGTTTCGGGCGGACACGAACACGGTCCGGCGTTGAGATCGGTGCCGCACCGCGCGCACAGACCGCGACAGTCCTCGCGGCACAACACGTATTCGGGCGCAGCGAGCATCCACTGTTCTCGAACCGCGGGGCGGAGGTCGATGCTCGGTGCATGTGCTGGAATGCGATACGTGTCCGGATCGTCGGCCACTTCGTCGCCGGGCTCGACGAACAGGACGTGCACTTCTTCGGACACCGGGGTGGAGACGTCTTCGAGGCAGCGACGGCACGCGACGGCCGCGGTGGCCTCGATGCGACCGCTCCAGTAGTATCGCCCGGTACCAGCTCGCGAAAGCCGACCGGTGGCATGCACTGGAGTGGCGGGTAGCGCGTCACCCTCGGTCCAGACGGGGTCATCGAGCTCCAAGTCCCCGTCCACATGGACCGCTTGCCGCTCCACTTCGCGAATGTCGTAGCACAGCATAACCCATGAATGTACTTGGAGATGGGGGGCGGAGCAAGGCGGCTCAGTGTGGTGCGAATCGGTGAGATTCGCCGGTGCTGGCTTGGAATGAAAAAGGCTCAAAAAGGATAACAAAAGGGAAACAAAGGATAACGAAAGTGATCACTCTGCGCGGAGGGCAGGTTCGTCGCCTAACGGATGGATTTTGGTCTATTTTGTGAAAAAAAGCACCGGCCTTCCCATTGCGCTACCGCACTAACCTCCGCGCAGAACGATCACTTTCGTTATCCTTTGTTTCCCTTTTGTTATCCTCTTGAGCCTTTTTCATTCCAGGCCAGCATCGCTTCGCCGAACCGCGCACCTAGATGCGATCCGCCTCGGCGAAGAAGAACGCCGCTTCACGCTCGGCGTTCTCGTCGGAGTCCGACGCGTGAATGGCGTTCCGCTCTTTCGATTCTGCGTAGAGCTTGCGCACGGTTCCGTCCGCCGCTTCCGCGGGATCGGTGGCGCCGATGACGGAGCGCAGCGTCGCCACGGCGTCCGGGCGCTCAAGTACCATCGGCATGCACACGCCGGATGTCATGAAGCGCGTGAGCGACGAGAAGAACGGGCGCTCGCGGTGCACGGCGTAGAAGGCTTCGGCTTGGGGTTGCGTCAAATGGAGCACCCGAGCCGCCCGAATCTTGAATCCTGCGCCCTCCAGGTGCGCAATGATCTTGCCGGTTTTCCCCGCCCCGAAGGCGTCGGGTTTGATGATGGTCAGCGTGCGCGTGCCAGCCATGGCGTCACGATCCTATGAGTTTGCGAACGATGTCGCCGCGCGTGAGAAAGCCGACCAGGCGGCCGTCCCGCACCACGGGTACGCGTTCGACGTCTTTGTTGGACATCACCGAGGCGACCTCGGCTAACGGT
>DATJET010000220.1:0-5740 GCA_035496295.1 Gemmatimonadaceae bacterium | reverse complement strand
GGATCTGCCGGCGTTCAGCGTCGCGCTCGTCGACGACCAGCATGTGATCTGGTCCAAGGATTACGGCATGGCCCGGCCGCGCGACAGCGTTCGCGCGAGCGACGCGACCACGTACCGCGCCGGCCAGATCTCGGAGATCATAACCGACATCGCCATCTTGCAGCTCGCGGAACGCGGCGCTCTCGATCTCGACGCGCCCGTGACGCGCTACGTGCACGATGTCCATCTCGACACGCGCTCGCCCATTACACTGCGCGAGCTCATGACACACCGCGCGGGCCTGGACCGCGAACCGCCCAAGGGCGGCCGCGCCGACGACAGCTCGCGCACGCTCGCCGACGTCGTGCGAAGCCTCGACTCGCTTCCGCTCCTATCCGCGCCGGGTACGCGCACGCACGCGTCCGATGCCGGCATGGCTCTGGCCGGCTACGTGATCGAGGCCACGCAGCACGAGCCCTTCGCCCGGTACGTCCAGCGCGCGGTGCTCGCTCCGTTAGGCATGTCCCACAGCACGTTCGTGCGCGACACCACCGTGGCCGCGTCGCTCGCCGACGGGCACCTCTGGACATACGATCCGCGCAACCTGCCCGCGCCGACCTTCGACCTCGGTGTTGCGCCAGCCGAGAATCTCTACACCACCACCGGCGACCTCGCACGCCTGGTGAGCGCGCTCGCAAACGGCGGCCGCGGACTCGTCGGCCGCGTGCTGTCGGCGCGCACCGTCGCCGAGATGACGCGCCCCGCTCCGGCACGCTCCGGCGACTCGACGCGTACCGCAATCGGTCTGAGCCTGATGTCGCTCGATGGCCACGCCGAGCTCGAACACCACGGCGCGCTCTACGGCTATACGACCCAGATCACGACTCTGCCTAACGATAAACTCGGTGCCGTCGCCATCACGACGGAGGACGGTGCAGCCGGCGTCACGGAGCGTGTGACGGCGCTTGCATTGCGCCTCGCCCTCGCCCAACGCCGCCACGCCGCGCTGCCGCCCATCGATACGACGATCGATGTACCGCCCGCCCTGGCACACGATCTCTCCGGCCACTATGCGCACGGCGACCGCGCCGTCGACCTGTTCCAGAGCCTGGGCCACTTCTACCTCGAGCACGCCGAGGGCGGTGAGCGCGCCGACCTTCGCCTGCTGCGCGACACCCTTATCGATGATGGCCGCCTCGCGTTCGGCACGCGCGTGCTCCGCGCCGGCGACGGAGCCATCGTCATCGATGGTGACACACTGCGCCGCGTCTCGGAGCCCGAGCCGACTCCTGTCTCCGACGATTGGCGCGGACTCGTGGGCGAATACGGGCCGGACTACCAGACGATGTACGTCCTCGAGCGGCACGGCACGCTCGAGCTGCTCGCCGATTGGTTCGTCCGGTATCCGCTCCAGCCGGTGTCGGCCGGCGGGTTCCGGATGCCGGATCGCGGTGCCTACGCGCTCGAGCGCGTGACCTTCGCGCGCGCGCCCAACGGGCGCGCTTCGAGCCTGACGTTAGGCGGTGTCACGTACGCGAGGCGGGTCACGGGCCCCGAAGACGGATCGCAGTTCCGCATCACCCCGCTGCGCCCAACAGCGGAGCTCCGCGCCGACGCGCTCGCCGCCCAACCGCCGCACGAGACCGGGACCTTCCGCCCTGCCGATCTGGTCGAGCTCGTCCGACTCGACACCACGATCAAACTCGACATCCGCTACGCCACCTCCAACAATTTCATGGGCACGCCACTGTACCAGGAGGCGCGCGCGTTCATGCAGCGTCCCGCCGCCCAAGCGGTGGTCCGCGCCAGTCAATGGCTGCACGGGCGAGGCTACGGTCTGCTCATCCACGATGCCTACCGTCCGTGGTTCGTGACCAAGATGTTCTGGGATGCGACGCCAGACGACAAGAAGATGTTCGTCGCGGATCCGTCCAGCGGCTCCAAGCACAATCGGGGTTGTGCTGTGGACCTCACGCTGTATGATCTCGCGACGGGTCAGCCGGTGACCATGACCGGCGGCTACGACGAGATGACGGATCGCAGCTACCCCGACTATCCCGGCGGCACGTCGCGCCAACGATGGCTGCGCGCGCTCCTCCGCCAGGCGATGGAGATGCAAGGCTTCGCCGTCGACAAAGAAGAATGGTGGCACTTCGACTACAAGGATTGGCGCGACTACGGGATCGGCAATGTGCCGTTCGACCGGATCGCGTCCGGCGCCTAACGGAAGGTACACCGTGAACGGATCACTCGCCCTGCGTCGCGCCCTGCTCGTGCTGTCCGCCGCGCTCGCCGCCTGCACATCGGCGGGCGGCGCGCCCTCGCTCACTCCGGCCTCGCTCGAGGGACCGTACGACCTCGTGATCGAGGGCGGACGAGTCGTCGACGGCACCGGCAATCCCTGGTTCTACGGCGACATCGCCGTGACGGGCGAGCGCATCGCACGCGTCGCGCCGGCGGGCATGCTCGCGCACGCGCGCGCCAAGCGACGCATCGACGCGCACGGAATGGTCGTCGCGCCGGGATTCATCGACATCCAGGCACAGTCGGTGGGCGAGCTCGTGAACGGCGACAGCCGCGTGATCAGTATGACCACGCAGGGCGTGACCACGATGATCTTCGGTGAGGGCGAGACGCCCGCGCCGACGAACAACAAGGTCATCCCCATGTACGCGGACGCGGACGGCGCCGACAGCACCGAACAGCGGATCATGGCCGGCTTCCAAGGTCCGCACGGTTTCGGCAACTGGCTCCAGGAGATGGCGCAGCACAAGGCGTCGGTGAACTTCGGCTCGTTCATTGGCGCGGCCACCGTACGCGCGTACGCCAAGGGGATGGCCGAGGGCGCGGCGACGCCGGCGGAGCTCGACACGATGCGCGCTGTCGTTAGGCGCGCGATGCAGGACGGGGCGTTCGGCGTGGGCAGCGCGTTGATCTATCCGCCGGGAAGCTACGCGTCCACGCAGGAGCTCGTCGAAGAAGCCAAGGCCATGGCGCCCTACGGCGGCGTCTACATCACGCACATGCGCTCCGAGGGCGATCGGCTGCTCGAGGCAGTCGACGAAGCGCTGACGATCGGACGCGAAGGCGGAGTGCCGGTCGAGATCTACCACCTCAAAGCGGCGGGCGTCAGCAACTGGCCCAAGGCCAGGCAAGTGGTGGCCAAGATCGACTCCGCGCGCGCAGCCGGCCAGGACGTGGCGGCCGACCAGTACGCTTACACCGCCGGCGCCAATGGCTTCTCGTCGTGCATTCCGCCGTGGGCGCACGCCGACGGCAAACTGCTCCAGCGGTTAGGCGATCCCACGACGCGTGCGAAGATCAAGACGGACATGACGCAGGTCGAGAGCAGCTGGGAGAATCTCTGTCTGGGTGCGACTCCGGCCAACGTCGAAGTACTCGGCTTCCACGAGGACTCGCTCAAGCAGTTCGAGGGCAAGCGCCTCTCGGACATCGCGCAGGCGCTGCACACCGATTGGGCCGACGCGGTCATCAACCTGACCATCGCCGAGCACAACCGACTCGGCCAAATCCTGTTCATCGCGTCGGACTCGAACGTCGCGATGCAGATCCAGCAGCCGTGGATGAAATTCGGGACCGACGCCGAGGGCCTCGACCCCGACAGCGCGCAGGGGATGACCCACCCGCGCTCGTACGGCAACTATCCGCGCGTGTTAGGCCACTTCGTGCGCGAGCAGCACGTCCTGCGCCTCGAGGATGCGATTCGCAAGATGACGTGGGCCGTGGCGGCGCGTCTCTCGATCCACGACCGCGGTATGCTCCACGACGGGATGCACGCCGACATCGTGGTGTTCGACCCGAACACGATCATCGACCGGGCGACGTACGAGAAGCCGCACCAGCTCTCGGTCGGCATGCAGCACGTGTTCGTGAACGGTGTGGAAGTGGTGACCGACGGCAAGTCGACCGGCGCCAAGCCTGGCGAGATCGTGCGCGGGCCGGGCTACGTTCCGCGTTAGGCGGCAGCAACCGGCTGTGGCTGGTCTCCTCGTTGTGGGGAACGCGGATCAAACGGATTCGGCGGATTAGACGAATCGCTCGGCTGCGAACCGTCGTTCGTCGCGCCAGACAGGGGCCCTTCTGTAAAGGGCGGGACTCCTCTGTACGAGGACTCGAAGGATAACAAAAAGGATGCGAGAGATGGGGAGGATCGCGTCGACATCCAGGAGAGCGCGACTTGCGCGCTCGTAGCTCAGATACTGCTTGCGTTAGGCGCCTCGACGGCCGCCTGGCAGGTCTGAGCTACGCATTGGGCTTCTGCTGTTGCTTTTCAACCAACAACAAGAACTCAGCGCGCTAAAGGGCCCTAATCCCCCAAACTGATTCAGCATTCACGGCCTGTATTATCAAGAGAGCGAGGTCGCCAACTACGGGCGTGCACGTCACGCTCTCCCTGATGTCGACGCGATCCTCCCCATCTCTCGCATCCTCTTAGTTATCCCTCAAGTCCTTATACAGAGGGGCCCCACCCCGCCGCGACGAAGCACGGTTCGAAGCCGAGCGATAGTTCTATCCCCCAAATCCGTTTGATCCGCGTTCCCCAGAGCGAGGAGGCCCACCACGGTGCGCCGCGCTCGGACGATGCGGCCGAATCGTGTCCGGTTAGGCGCCGGCGGCCAGGGCTTTGGACGCCACCCGCGCCGTCTCGGCCAGCACGGCCGCGCCCACGAACAGGCTCTCCTCGGCGGGATAGAACCGCGCCGAGTGCGCCGGAATCAGCTCACCGCCGTCTTCGCGCGCGCCGATGCGCAGGAAGCATCCCGGGATCCGCTCCATGTAGTACGCGAAATCCTCGCCGCCCATGTTGAGCGTGCCCAGCGGCGTCAGCGCCTCCTGGCCTAACGCAAGCACCGTCGCCGTGCGCGCCCACGCCGCCTGCTCCGGCGGATTCACGATCGGCGGCGGTCCGAGATCGATCGATACGCGCGCGCTCACGCCGTAGGCGGCGGCGGTGTTGGCCGAGATGCGCTTGAGCTCCTCGTGCAGCGCCTGTCGCGTGTCGGTGTCCACCGCCCGCAGCGTGCCCTGCAGCACCGCCGAATCCGGAATCACGTTAGGCGCCGAGCCGGCGTGGAGCGAGCCCACCGTCACCACGGCCGCGCGGGCCGGATCGATGCGGCGCGATACGATGGTCTGGAGCGCGCTCACGAGCCCCGCCGCGGCCACGATCGGATCCGCCCCCTCCTGCGGACGCGCGCCGTGCCCCCCGCGCCCCATGAGCTCGATCTGGAACGTGTCCGCCGCCGCGGCCAACGGACCGGCCTCCGCCACCACCTGCCCAACGGCGAACCGCCGGTCCACGTGTCCGCCGAAAATCGCGCGCACGTCGTCCAGCGCACCCGACTCGAGCACGGCCGCCGCGCCGCGCCCCGTTTCCTCCGCCGGCTGCAGCACCACCAGCACGTCGCCGTGCGCGGGCGCCGCCGCGAGCAATTGCGCCGCACCGACGGCCCACGACGCGTGCACGTCGTGCCCGCACGCGTGCATGACGTTAGGCGTGCGCGATGCATACGGCAGTCCGGTCGCTTCCTGGATCGGCAGGGCATCGATGTCGCCGCGCACGGCCACCAGCGGCGCATCGGGATCGCGCCCGCGAATCCGCGCCACGAGACCCGTTTCGGCTACGCGGTCGAGGCTCCGCGGCTCGAGCGACGCCAGGGCCGCGTGCAACTGCGCGCTCGTGCGCCGCTCGGCGAAGGACAACTCGGGATGCTCGTGCAGGTCGCGACGCAGCGCCACC
>DATJET010000219.1:0-12555 GCA_035496295.1 Gemmatimonadaceae bacterium | reverse complement strand
GGGCGGCAGCGTGAGGAAGTCATCCGCCGAGAAGTTCCCCGTCGCGTTCTCGTTGAGCTCGGGGTCAAAGCCCTTATAGCTCGTCCACGTGTGCAGGTTGCGACCGGCAACCGTTAGGCTGAGAGAACTGGCCCCGGCACGCCGGGCAATGCTCTCGGGTGCAAGCAACGTTAGAGAGACCTCTCTGAGCTTCCAGAACGTGGCCGGCTGGATAAACCCGGCGTCCGATCCCTCCAACTGGGCGATGTTCGCTGCCTGGGACGCGAGCGATGCCTTCGGATCGTTCGCCGCCGCGCAGAGATCGAACTTGCACCGGAAGTCTTCGGTGAAGTTGAGCAGCTTCTGTCCGCCCTCGTAGTCCAGCTGACCATTGATTCGGAAGTACTTGAACAGCGTCAGCTGCGTGGTGAACGTGGTTTGCAGCGTCGGGAACGGCGTGCCAAGGAACTTGGCCGAATCCGCCAGCGTCACCTCGCCGAAGTCGATCAGGCCATCGCCGTTCGCGTCCTTGAACGAGTAGGGCTGCTGCCAATAGCCGCCGGCAGGGAATCCATTCGTGTGTCGCTGCGCATTGTCGGCTCCGAACAGGATTGGAACAATTGGCTTCCCGCCGAACGATCCGAGGTTGAGGATCTTGTTGTGATTCGACGAAACGTTGACGCCGACGTTCCACTGCACCGGGTCCTTGGTGAGGATGTTGGCATTGATGAGCCCTTCGACACCCTGGTTCTGCACCAATCCAAGGTTTCTGAAGATCGACGTGCCCAAGCCTTGGGATGGCGGCAGCGGCACGCTGATCAGTAGATCGTTCGTCCTCTTGTGGTAGTACGTAAACGACAGCGACGCGCGCTCGTTGAAGAGACCAACGTCGAATCCGGTTTCGATCTCTTTCGAGCGTTCGGGCCGCAAGTCAGGCTGCCCGACACCTCCGGGAGCGAATCCCGCCTCTTCACCATTGTTGGTGTTGATGGCGACCGCGTCGAAGAACGTGATGGCGTCACGGAAGCCAGGCTGACGTCCCGATTCGCCGAATGCTGCGCGCAAACGCAGGGAACTGAACAAGTCCGTCTTCGGGAACCACGGCTCCTCGCCAAGCACCCACGAGACGCTGGCAGACGGGTAGTACACTTCCTTGAAGTTCAGGCCGAACGCGCTGTTCTTATCGCCGCGCAGACCGCCGGTTAGGAACAGACGATCGCGCCACGACAGCTGCTCGGTTCCGTACGCCCCGAGCGTGATGTCGCCCGTATTGATCTCGCCGACGGCGAACTGTGTGGTCGCGCCACCCAACGATCCCGTACCGCTCAACAACGTCTTGCCGAACGCCGTCGTCCCGCGGATGGTCTGGTTGTCGTAGCTGACTCCGACAGTGGTCACCGACTTGATGTCGGGCGTGAGTCCGAAGGTGGCCGTCCCGCCTCCCTGCATCGTGTACAGGAATGTCTGGAACGGGTTCGACGTGCGCTGGCCAAGAGGCAGGTCCGCGAAGAACACGTCGTTAGGCGGTATCAGCTCCTGGTTGGCATCGTCGGTGAAGTCGAGGCCGGCCGTCGCGTTCAGGCTGAGCCACGGCACCACCGCCCACGAACCGGTCAGCGAGGACGTGAAGCGATCCACGTTCTGGTGCGTGCTGATCGCGGAAATCTCCTGCGGCGTCTGTCCAGCGAGATATCCACGCGCCGCATCGTCCTGGAAGTTGCCCAGGAGACCGCCGCCAAGGACGCCGAGGATGTTGTTGTCGTTCTGCGGGAGCCGGAGCCGGCTCTGCACATAGCCGACGCTTGCCGTGAGGTTCATGTTGTCCCGGGGCTGCGCCGAGACGTTCGCCCGCACGTTGAAGTGCCTGGTCTGATTCCACTGCAGAATACCAACCTGCTTGTCAAAGTTGCCGGACAAATAGTACTGCGCACGGTCGCCGCCGCCCTGCACGCTCAGGCCGTAGTTCTGCGAATTGCCGTGCGTGAACGGGCTCGCCTGCACCAGCGGATTCCACTGGAGCACCGCCGTCTGCGTGCATGCCGCTTCAGCAGCCGCGATGTTGTCGCAGCCGAAGAGCGTGTCGCCGGGGGCAACGACCTGGATGCCGCCGAAATTCGCCGGCCAGGTCGTTTGGTCTCGATCCGAGCCAGCCTCGACGTGTCCAGACCACCGCGCCTGGCCGCTCTGACCATGCTTGGTGGTGATATAGATGACGCCATTGGCCGCCGCCGTGCCGTACAGCGACGATGCCGCCGGGCCTTTGACCACCTCGATGTTCTCGATGTCTTCCGGGTTGATGTCGTTGAATCGCGACGCCGCCTGGCCGCCGACACCGATCGCGCCATTGTTCGGATCGTCGCCGAGGTCATTGTTGACACGGATGCCATCCACAATGATGAGCGGATCGTTGCTCAACGAGAGACTGCTCGATCCGCGAATGCGGATCTTCGAGTTGCCACCAACAGTGCCACCGCTCGCGGTGACAGTGACACCCGGCACACGCGACTGCAACAGGTCGGACGCGTTCTCCATCGTCGCCTTGTTGAGGGAGTCGGCGGCGACCTTCCCCGTCAGCACCCCGCTCTCGCGCACCCGCTGCGTCTGGGCGTTTGCCAGGACGACGGTCGCGTCGAGAGACACGGCTCGTGCACTCAGCGTGAAGTCGGCGGTCACCGTTTCGCTGCCGGTCACCGTCACTGCCTTTTCCACAGCGTCGTAGCCGATGCGCTGCGCGCGAACGCGCAATGCTCCCGGTTGCACGCTGCCGATCCGGTATTCGCCCTGGGCGTCTGTGACGGCACCGCGGTGTGTTCCCACGATGGTCACTTGGACGCTCGGTACCGGTTCCTTTGATACGGCGTCGACGACATGCCCCGTGATCGTTCCCTGTTGGGCAAGTGCCCATGCGGGGAACATCGCGAGCGCTGCGGCCGCCGCGGCCCAGCTGCGGACATACCTCGTCATGCCTTCCTCCTTCACCTTGCGGTGAAAATGAGTAACGCCCTACGACTAACGAACCACAATCCGGGGATCTCGGCGCGATCCCCCGCCGCGCGGATGTGTTCCGCGCCACGTCTCGAGCTCAAATGGAAAAAGGCACAGGCGCACTACCACGAGCGCACTGCACCGATTAATGGGTCTTCGGCCTCAGGGACCTTCGCCATCACGATGCGCGCGTAGGCACTCCGGCAAGACACTTCGTGGATTGCCGCAACCAGACGCTAAGCTTGCCCAGCTATGACAGCGATGCCTCGCTGGACCTTAGAGGGGCATAATCCCAGCGGGCGATCATACGGCGGAGAGACTTTGATATCAAACGAATTGTGGCCAACTGTCGTGTCAGCGGGGCTAAGGTCTAAGCGTCTCGTAGGATTGTCAAGCGAACCTGACGCTTATCTGCCCGGGATCACCATTTTCGAACAAACGCTCACAGACGCCAGTCGGTGGCGAGTCCGAGTGCGCTTCGCCTAATGCCCACGGCGGGCGAGCGCCGCCTCGAGCGACGGTGCCGGATCGATCGCATTGCCCCATGCCTTGATGTGGATCTCGAAGTGCAGGTGAGGCCCCGCCGCTTCCGCATCTCCCGAATCCCCCACGTAGCCCACGATCTCGCCGGCGGACACTCGGTCCCCGTTCTTCAACCCGCGCGCGAACGCGTAGGCGGGCGGCGCGTCGTTGTCGCGCGTTCCCGGGTCGTCGTTGTTCAGGTGCGCATAGAAATAGAGGTTGCCGTCGTCGCCCCGCAGGAGCAGCTCATAGCCCTTCCCCTTCTTCGGCCGCTTCGTCGCGATCCAGTCCACGGTGCCGTCCACGGCGGCGAGGATGGGCGTCCATCTCGGACAGAACATGTCCTGTCCCATGTGGCTGCGCTTACCTCCGTCGCGGGGATCGCCGAAGCCACTCGTGAACCGCACCGAGTCTGCCGCGAGCGGAAACGTGATCGACACGACCCGCCGTTCCGGTTCGCCGGGACGACTGCCCGACGTGGCGCACCCGGTCCCCAAAAACAAAACGGCGAGCAGTGCGAGCCTCGCCGTTTCGGACCCCAATCGTGGGTCCAGCCGCATCACGGTCGCTGCGGTGATGGCGCGGGCGGCTTCGTGCTCGACGAACCCGCCGGCGCGGGATTCGAGAAGTCGACCTTGGGCACCTCGCGCGCCCCTGCATTCGTCACCTCGAAGTACGGCTTCTCCTTCGAGCCGATCACCTTCGCGGTGAGCACGGCCGGGAACCGCCGAATGTACGTGTTGTACTGCTGCGCGGCTTGATTGTAGTCGCCGCGCGCAACGGCAATTCGGTTCTCGGTGCCGGTCAACTCGTCTTGCAGCCGCAAGAAACTCTGATCTGCCTTGAGTTGCGGATACGCCTCCGCGACCGCGAACAGCCGGCCTAACCCTGACGTCAGCTGTGCGTTCGCGTTAGCCATCTGTTGCGGATCGTGCGTCTGAATTGCGCCCACCAACCCGGACCGCGCAGTGGCGACTTCGTTGAAGACCTGCTCTTCGTGCTGCGCGTATCCTTTCACCGTGCTCACGAGATTCGGAATCAGGTCGGCACGCCGCTGCAGTTGTACCTCGATCTGTCCCTTGGCAGCGTTCGCCTGCTCGTCCAACGTCTGGATCGTGTTGTAGCCGCATCCCGCGAGGAGCGGCACGAAGCACAACGCGAGCAACCGCATTCGCATTCGGTACCTCCGAACAGAGCCTCGCCCGAATGGTACAATCACGCGGGCCTAAAGCTCAACTGGACGATGTACCTGCCTGGCTTCACTGACCCTGACGTCGGCTTCCACGCCCGCGCCGCCTTTTCGTCCAAGCATTCGTTCACCGATTTGCCTGCCTTCGAGGACCACGTGTCGGCCTTCACGCGGGCGTCGCTCACGCCGCTCGACCCCACCGTCACGAGCATGGCTACGCCACCCTGCAGACGCGGATCTACCTTCTGCCCGAACTCCTGGTAGCAGAACTGCGAGAACGATTGCTCACGCTCCACCACTTCGATCAGCGCGGGCGGCGCGGGCGGAATCGGCTTCTCGGCGAGCTGCGGCTTGGGCGGTTTGAAGGTGTCCGGCGCAGCCGCAGGGATCGCGCTCTGTACCGAGTCGAGATTCATTGGCGTCGTATCCTGCGCGATCGGCGGCGGCGTGGGCGGCTTCTTGTCGTGCGAACAGGCGGCACCCAAGACTAACGCCGCGGCCGCGAGCATGCGTCGCATCATCCAACTCCTTGGTTGTCCAGGTAGTGAACCAATTCGTGTGCCCCAGCCAGATAGCTCGACAGCACCGTCGGGACATCGTCGCGGGTGAGGCGTTGCGTACCGCGCACGTGTTGGACCACGCGAATGAACGCGTCGGTGGACACCCCGGTCGCCTGCGCGACGTGTCGCGACAACACCTCGTAGTCTGTGGACGGCGTTTCCCCCCGATCGCGTAACACGGCGCGGAAAATCACCATGAACGTACTCAGGCTGGCCTCGAGCAATTCGAGCAGGCGCTTCCGATCGCCTCCGGTGGCGAGAATGCTCTGCCGCAATTGCAGAAGCTTGCCCATCGCTTCACGCTCGAGCTGCAGCCGCAGGTTGCGCCGTTCCACGCGAATGCCGGAAAACGGATCGGCGCCGAAGAGCACACGATTGCGCTCGAGGATGTCCGCGTACTCCATCGCGAACACGTCGGACGACGAGCGCCACTCCTCTTCCGTGAGCGTGAGCGGCGGCGGGTGGCCGGCTTCGGACCACGCGCGCGCAATGGCCGCCTCGCGCTCGAGCAACGGCAGGTCGAGCCGGCGGACCAAAACGAGCACATTCAGGTCGGAGCGCTTGGCAATGTGCTCGCCCGCGGCCGCGGAGCCGTAGAGGACAACGGCGCCAAGGTCGTCGCCGAACGCCTTCTGCAACTGCGCCACCAGCTCTTCGAGTGTCATCTTCGCCATGTGCGCCTCACCAGCTCGAGCCTCCGCCGCCACCGCCGAAACCTCCGCCACCGCCGAATCCCCCGAATCCTCCTCCCCCGCCGCCCCCGAAGCCGCCACCTCCGAACCCGCCGCCCCAGCCGCCGCGTCCGCCCAAGCCGCCGGACGCGAAGAGGAGCGGCAAACACCCCACGCATCCGCGTCCGCGCGCGAGCGACGAGACGATCACGATGAATACCAGGAGGAGAACGAACGCAGCGACGGGTGGAAAGCCGCCGCTTTGTCCGCCGGACGGCGCGGGTTGCTGCGGCGCCAGCGTCGTGTCGAGCGCGAAGTGATACTCGCTGGCGAATTTCTCGGCGACCTGGTACGTGAGCTGCTCGATGCCACCCGCGTAATCGCGCTGCCGGAAAAAGTCGACCGCGGCGCGGCACATGTCGCCGGCGTCGGCATCGGTGATGAATCCCTCCGCACCGTAGCCGACTCCGACGTAGCACTGACCGCGACCGCTCGAGTTGGTCTCCTTCGGCACGACCAGGACGATGACGCCGGTGTTGCGCGTCGGATCGCCCGGCTTGCCGAACTTGCCCACCTTCCAGGTGCGACCGATTTGCAGCGCGACCTGATTTGGATCGTTCTGACCGATGTCAGGCAGCGTGACGACCACGATGTCGCCGCCGGACTTGGCGCGGACGTCGTCGATGATGCGCTGAATGTGCTGCTGACTTGCCGCCGGGATGATGTCGGCGAAGTCGTCGATGTATCCCGTCGGTGCCGGGAGCTGCAGCGCCTGCGCGATGACCAGCGCACTGACGAGCTGCCGCGGGAACACGGGGCTACTTGCTGAACACGAACGAGAAGCTGTAAGTGCCGCCGCCCTGCTCGGACGACGGGAAGCGCCACCCCAGGATCTTTTGCTTGATGCAGCTTTCGGTTTCCGCGGAGCCCGCGCCGGACCACGTGCGGTTGGTGATGTCGACGCCGGTGACGCTGCCGGCGCCGGTGAGCGTCACCGCCACGTTCACGGTCCCGGCCAGCGACGGGTTCACCTTGAGGCCGTTCTCCGTGTAGCAGAACTGGAGCTGCGACTGCCGGCCTCGGACGTAGTTGCCCAGGTCCGACACGTTGCGCCCCGGCCCGCCCACTTTCTCGGCGCGAATCACGCTGGGCGGCGCGACGCTCACCGACGAGAAGCCAACGCCCCCGCCGCCGCCGACGCCGCCCAAGCCGCCGCCGCCGGGCGTGGTGCCGAGGCCTTCGCCTAACCCACCGCGTCCCGGCGTGCGCGAGCCCTGTCCGCCCTGGCCGTAGCCGATCACCGCTTTCCCGCTCTGCCCCGGCGTTGAGCCGGCGCCCGAGTTCACGTCCACGCCGCGGAGCACGTTGGACACGTCGCCCACCATGCCGCCGCCCTGCTTCGTTGCCGCGCCGCCGAACGCCGATCCGAATGCGGCGGCGTCACTCTTCTTGGGCGCGTTGTTGCGTCCGCCGCCCGCAGGAGGCCGCGGCGTCGCCGCGGGCGCGGCCGGCGCGGCCGCCGGTTCAGGCTGCGGCGCGGGCGGCGAGAGGTCTTCCACCTTCACGTCGATCGGCGGCGTCTCCTGCGGCAGGAGCGCGATGGACGGCGGGACCAGCGGCCCGAACGCCACGAGCAGCAACCACAAGATGCCTAACGCACACGATGCGATCCACGAGTACATGATCGCCCGCCCTTCGGCGTCGGCGAACTCGTAGCGCATGTTGCGCGTGAACGACGTGTCGTCCTTGGGGCTCCGCGCCCGGCGCGGCGGGGGCGCCATCGGCTGGCGCAGCGGCGCGTCCGGCATGCCTAACGCGCTCCCGGTGCGGCGGCCGCGCTGTCCAGCCCGCCTTCCTGCTTGCTCACCTGCAGCGACAGGTTGCGAAACCCGGCCAGCCGCGCCGTCTGCATCATGCGCGCAAGCAGGTCGTACCGCATGCTCTTGTCACCCTGGATGGCCAGCGGTACGTCCAACGGCAGGCCGGCACCGACCTTGTTCGCACGGCGAATGGAGTCCGCTGCCACGCGCATCGCGGTGTACAGCGGCGGGATCAGGAGCGGCTGCGACGCGTCGTTCGACGGCGTGCGCGCGGCGTCGAGCGTGCTCATGATCGGCCGGCCGCCTAACGTCACCTGCGGCCCGACGCCGAGCGTGAGCTGCTGCAACGCCGCCGCGCCGATGTGTGCCTCCGGCAGTCGCACCCCCGGCACCACGGGCGAGAGCTCGCCCACCGTGGCCGTGGTCAGCGCGAAGAACACAATCGACACCAGCGTGTCGACCAACGGCACGAGGTTGAGCTCCGTGATCCGGAACTTGGCGAACTGCGCGGCGCGACGCGCCGCCCGCATGTCCCGCCCGCGGCTGCCCATGCCTTACCTCGCCGGGCCCGTCGCCGCGGGTCCGCCGCGCGCGCGGGTGCCGAGTGAGATGCCGGTGAAGCCCGCCAATCGCAGTCGCTCCAATACGTGAATGATGTTGTCGTACGCCACGTCATCGGACGGAATCACGAGCACGTCCTTGTTCTGCGGATATTGCTGGTGAATCTGCGTCATGAGCGCCTGGAGCGTGCCTAACGCACCGGCGTCGAGGCCCTTGATCGCCTGCCGGAACCCGCCGCCGCCGGAGTGCTCCACGTCCAGCTCGTCGTTGCTCACCCGCACGGCGAGCAACAGGTTGAGCACGTCTTGCTCCGATTTCACCTGCGATGCCTGCTGCGGCGTGGTGACCACCACCGGCGGCAGCGACAGGTCGAACGACGTGAGCGCCATCATTGTCTCGCCCTGATACGTGAGCAGGGAAAAGAATACGATGGACGTGAGCGTGTCGACCAGCGGCACGAGGTTGATGTTCCCGTGCGCCGTGACCGGCGCGCGCTCGGCGCGCCGCTGCTTGGATCGATGAAAGAGACTCGCCACGGAGACCCCTTACCGCGCGATGCTGGTCGTGATCAAATGCGCGCTCACCGGTGTCCCAGACGTACATCGGGACGATCGATCAACGCGTTGATCAGCCGGACCTGGAACTCGTCGACCTGCTCGATGATGCCCTCCGCCTGGCTCACCAGGTAGGCGTGCGCGACGGACAACGGCACGGCGGTGAGCAGACCGAAGCCCGTCGCGTTGAGCGCGACGGCGATGCCGGACGCGAGGGCGGCCGACCGCTGCGCCGCCGCCTGCAGCGACACCGATTGGAACGCGTGGCGGAGGCCGAAGATCGTGCCTAACAGACCGATCAGCGTTGCGACGTTGGCCAGCATCGGCAAGTAGTGCAGCCGGCGCGTGAGGCGCGGCAGCACGCTCAGCGCCGCGGCGTCGGCCACGTTCTGCAAGTCGGCTTCGTCGCGGCTCCGGCTCCGCAGGATGAGCAAACCCATGTCCGGCAGCACCGCGTTCGACTGCTGGCAGAGCTTGATCGCGTCCTCGATCTTCCCCGCGCGCACGAGCTGGATCACCCGCTCGATGAACGCGCGCCCATTGATCTTGGAGCGGATCACGATCGTGTAGAACCGCTCGATGAACACGGCCAACCCGCACACCGCCACCGCGAGGATGAAGTGCATGACGGGACCGCCGGCGCGGTAGTACTCGAGCAAGGTCATCATCTAGAATCGTCCTCCGAGTAAGTGCGGCACATGGTGGCCGTGGTGCTCAGCGTTTGGGTTGCGTGGTATCGTGCGGCGCGCGGAGAGAATCTCTGGCCACGCCGAGTGCCTTCACCACCGCTTCGAGCGAATCGAGACGCGCCCGGCGGTACTCGAGCTCCTTCAACAATTCCTTGATCTCCGCCGCGCGCGCGGCGGCATCCGCTGCATTCTGGCTCGACCGTGCTGCCGCCGTGGATGCCGAGTCCGCGGCGTGCTGCTTGGCAACCGCCGCGCGATCCGCGCGCTCGAGCGAGTCGAGACGGGCGCGACGCTGCGCGAGCTCGCCGCGAATGGCTTCCATTTCGCGCGTGCGCGCCGCGAGGTCGGTGCTCTGCGCACCGGCAGCCGCTGGTGCGGCTCCGGCCGCGCCCGGCGCAGCCGCGCCGGCCACCGTCGCCGGCGCAGCCGCATCGCTCGGCGCCTTGCCCGTCACCTGGCTGCGCGACAGGATGCGATACCCCGGCATGGCCGCGGACCAGAACGACGCGGCACCGTTCTCCGCGCCTAACACCTGCCGGTCGTACACCGGCACCTCGCGCGGGCGCACGGTCACGACCTGCGGCGTCGGCACCTGACCGCGGATCACGATGGTCTGTCCCGCTTTGGGCGGCTTCTTGGTCGGCGCGGCTTGCTGCTGCGCAGCCGCCTGCGTCGCGCCGATCACGATCGCGGCGATGCCGGCGACGAGGATCCGGAAGCCCGCTCGAGCGCGCATTACGGCGTACCTCCACTCTTGGCGGGAGCCGGCGGACCGGCCGGCGCGTCGATGGCCGGCGATTCGTCCACCGTTCCGCCTAACGCAGCCTTCGCGCGGTCCACCCACGCATTCGCGATCTTGTCCTGCGTCGCCTTGTCCACCAGCGTCTGCCACGTCTTGCGCGCATCGTTGAAGTACTGATCGGCCTGCTGCGACGCGCCGCCCTGTGCGGCCGACAGTTGGTCGCCCGTGAGGTCGGCCGGCAGTTGCACATTCTTGAGATAGTTGCCGTACTCCCACTGCGCGAGGCCGACGAAGTACGACGACGCGGCCAGCCACTGCGGCGAGCCCGACGCGATCGACCGCGTGAAGTGCATCGTCATCGCCGACAGCAGCCGGCGCTTCGGCGCCGAAAGTCGTTCCACACCCTTGCGAGTGAGGTTCAACCGGGTCGGGATGCTGAGCGTGAGCGGCTTGTACTGCGCGTAGAGCGCTGCACCGGCACGGAACTCCTGCTCGCCCAATCGATCGGCGCACGTCGCCTTGAACTCGGCCGTCGGCTTGACGCATGCCTTGGCCAACTCCGCCGACGCCGCGGCGCTGTCGCCCGCCGCCTTGAGCATCACGATGCGCGCCTGCCGCGCGGCGCCGGCACGCGGGTCGCGCGGATTGCGCGCCACGAATGTGCCGTACGCGCGTGCCGCGTCGGAGGAATCGGAGGCCTGCGCGTACAGCAGCGCGGCATTGTATTGCGCGTCGGCCGCGCGCTTGTCGCGCGGATACGCGGCGGCGAACTCGCCGTACGCCGCCGCGGCGTCCTTGCCGTGGCCTAACGAGTCGAGCATCACCGCGCGCCTAACCATCGCGTCGGCGCGTCCGGGCCACGTCGGATTCTGCTGGACGAGCGAGTCGAGCGCTCTGGCAGCGTCCTCGCGGCGGCCGAGGTCGGCCAGCAACTGCGTCTCGAGTGCCTGGTATTGCACGCGATACTTGTACGTCGGGTACTGCGACACGAGACGGCCGGCGAGCTCCAACGCGCGCGACTTGTCGGAGCGCGACGTGGCGGTGTCGTTGTGTGCGCGCGCCGCGCTGTCCGCCAGCATGAACGTCTCGATCGCGTTGCGCAGCGCGTCCGGCGCCTTGGCCGACGTGGGGTTCCGATCCGCGTACGCGACGTACACCTGCTCGGCCGCGGCTTCGTAGTTGCCGGCCTTGATCAGCGAGTCACCGTACGTGACCGCGGCCGCATTCCGGATCAGGTTGATGGAATCGGCGAGCTTGGAGCGCCCGGACTGTCCGGCGATCGACTGCGCCTTCTCCCACTGGCCCTGTGCTTCGGCGTACTTGCCTTGCTTGTAGTACGCGTCGCCGATGAGTTTCTGCGCCGTCGGCGTGTACGCGTTGTCGGGATATTTCTCGGCGAAGGTCTGGAAAGTTTTCGCCATCACATCCCAGCGCGACGCTTCCGACGCCCGGCGGCCCTTCTCGATCAACGCCTTGGGCGCAGCGTCGCTCGTCGGGAACGCCGACACGAACCGGTCTACGGCAGCGAAGAGCGAATCCTGCACGGTCGTGTCGGCCTTGTTGCGCGCGACGGCCGAGTCGAACGCGACCACGGCGTTCTGTCCCGCTTGTTGGGCGAGCTTGGGGTCCACCTTGTAATCGTACGCCGCGTGCGTGTACGCCTCGCCCGCGCTGGCGTACGCGCGCTGACCGAAGTTCGCCTCGCCGGCGAGGAACTCCGCGTTCTGTGCGCTGTCGGACTTCGAGAACTCGCGCAGGTACCGCGCGTACAATTCCGCGGCGGCGGCGAAGCGAGCGCTGTCCTTTTTCTGTTGAGCCAGTGACAGCGCGTACTGCGCGCTCTGGCGCAGCATCACTTCGCGCACCTGGGCCGCGGTGTCGGCCAACGGTCCGTTTGCTTTCGCCCAGTCTGTGCCCGGCGCGAACTGATCGACCAACTGGAGTCGCGCCTGCTGCGCGTGCTCCGGATCGAGCACGCGGTTCTGATAGATGTCGACGATCTCGCGTTGGACGGCGAGCGCACCCGAGTCGGCCGGCGCCTTTGCTTCGACGGCCTGATACGCGGCGACGGCGCGCGGGAAATCGCCCTGGTCGCGCAGGCTCGCGGCAACGCGACGCAGCACGGGGAGCTCGAAGCTCGCGGCGTCGGCGTGCGACGAGAAGTACGCGTTGGCCGCTTCGGCGCCGCCGGTCTGCGTGAACGCGACGGCCATGTATTCGATGGCCTCGCGGCGCAGGCCTAACCGTGCCTGGCGCTCGGGAGTCAGCTTGTCGTACTCGGCA
>DATJET010000218.1:0-8685 GCA_035496295.1 Gemmatimonadaceae bacterium | reverse complement strand
GATCGCCCTCGCAATGGTCCTCGTCCACGGCGCCGCCGCCGCGCAGACGACGACCGGCAGTATTCGCGGGTATGTGACGAACAGCGCGGGCGCGCCGCTCTCGGGCGCGCGCCTCGAGGCCAAGAATCTCTCGAACGGCGTCACGCGCTTCGGCCTCACGCGCGACAACGGCTTCTACACGCTCCCAGGCCTAACGCCCGGCTCGTACGCCGTGTCCGCCAAGCGCATCGGCTCGGCGCCTAACACAAGAAATGTGCAGGTGCGCGTGGGCGAAGATCTCGCGCTCAACTTCCAGCTTGCCGACAGCGCGGTCACGCTCGCGACGGTGAGCGTGGTTGCGGCCGCGCCGGCAGCGACGCGATCGACGGAGGTCGCGACGAACGTCAGCCAGCAGCAGATCAATGACTTGCCAACCAGCAGCCGGAACTTCCTCGATCTCGCGACGTTGGCCCCCGGCACGAGAGTGCAGCCTGACCAGCTCAATGGACAGGGTAAGGAGTTCGCCGCTGGTGCCCAACCGGCCGAGCAGATCAACGTCTTCATCGATGGCGCGAGTTACAAGAACGACATCATTACGGGTGGTATTGCCGGACAGGACGCGAGCCGCGGCAATCCCTTCCCGCGGAACGCAATCCAGGAGTTCCGCATCATCACCAACAACTTCAAGGCCGAATATCAAAAAGCGTCGAGCGCGATCATCACTGCCGTCACGAAGTCCGGTACCAACACGTGGCAGGGCGGATTTTTCAGCGAGCTGCAGAACAAGCACTTTGTGGCGGCAGACACCTTCGCTGTTGCCTCCGGTCTGGCAAAGCCGCACTACGACCGCTATCTGGTTGGCGCCAACCTCGGCGGCCCGATCGTACGCGACAAGCTCTTCTTCTTTGGCTCCTACGAGGGCAACTACCAAGACCGTGAAGGCGTGACGGTGTTCGGCGGTGATGTGAGCCAGTACCCGGCCGCCATTCAGGCATTCAACAACACGTCGCACCTTGCCGCGTTCCGCGAAAATCTCGGCTTCGGCAAGCTCACGTATGTCCCCGACCAGCAGCAGCAGGTCGATGTCACGCTCAGCATCCGACACGAGAGCGACCAGCGCGGTTTTGGCGGGCAGTTCGGCGATGCCTGGCGCGTGTACGAAGGCGGTGAAAACCACCGCGACAACGTCTACACTGGTACGGCCAAGCACACGTTCTTCGGAAGTGATTGGTCTAACGAAGCGTTGTTCACGTTCCAACACTATCTGTGGAACCAGGACCCGATCAACTTCACGACCCCTATCCAAGTGTCGTTCGGCAACTACTGGGTGGGTGGCGACGACGCGGCGCAAGCGCTCACGCAGAACCGCTACTCGTTGCGCGATGACTGGACCTACACGGGATGGCAGTGGGCCGGCGCTCACGTCGTCAAAATTGGCGCCAATTTCGACTTCCTGCGCTACGACATGAACAAGCAGCTCAACGAAAACCCGAAGTTCGTCTACGACGCCAGCAACGGATATCAGTTTCCTGTCCAAGCGCAGGTCGGGTTCGGCGATCCCAACATCGTCCAGAACAACAACCAGTTCGGCGTCTATGCGCAGGACGACTGGAACCCGACCCGCCGCCTAACGCTGAACATCGGCGTTCGGTGGGACTTGGAGACGGGAATGTTCAATCGGAATTATGTGACGCCCACGGCTGTGCGCGACTCCATCCTCGCCTATCGCGATTCGCTGCTCGTCAACATCGACCCGAACCGCTACTTCAGCGACGGTCACAACCGCAAGCTCTACCTTGGCGCGATCCAGCCGCGCGTGGGCGCCTCGTATGCGCTCGACCGTCCCGGTAACACGGTCGCGTTCGCGAGCTTCGGCATCTTCTACGATCGCGACTACTACAATGCGACGTTGGACGAAACCTACCGCCGCCAGCACCCGAACTACACGATCAACTTCCTGCCGCCGGGCACGCCATCGTCCGGCCCAGGCGCTGTCGCATGGGACACCGCCTTCTTCAGCCGCCAAGGGCTGCAGACGCTGATCTCGCAGATCTCGCCGCCGCAGGAGGTCTTCCTCGTGCCTAACGACCTCAAGCCGCCCAAGTCCAACCAGTGGTCGGTTGGTGTGCGTCACAACTTCGGTGAGTGGAACGGGTCGCTCACGTACAACGGAACGCGCAGCTACAACGGATACAGCTACGAATGGGCGAACCTCGCACTCAATCCGGCGACGAACGACTGCTGCCTCTCCAAGAACGTGCCCGCATACCAAAATGTGCTGGTCGGCAACAACAACGTGCACACGTGGTACAACGCGATGCTCGTACAGGTGGATCGGCCGTACGCGAAGATCGGCAACTACGGATGGGGCGCGGGCTTGGCCTACACCCTATCCAAGGCCGAGGCCGAGGGCGGCGACCTGTTCAGCTTCCCCCAAGTCACGGCCGGTCCGCTCAACGCGCGGCACCCGATCGCCGGCGATCGCACGCATCAATTCGTGCTCAATGCGATTACCGATCTGCCGTGGGCGTGGGGATTGCAGCTCAGCGGTCTCGCACAGTTTATGTCGGGCACGCCGATCAACAAGCTGGAATTCGTGCCGCTGCCGCCGCCGCCCGACGGTCCTGGCGGCAACCAGCGCATCCTCGTGGGACGAGCCCGTTCCGCGTGGTTCAAGAATGTCGACGTACGGCTGGCGAAAAACTTCCTGAACGTCAACGGCATGCAAGCTGGAGTCACAGCATCACTGTTCAACGTGTTCAACACGAACAACTACGGCTGCTTCGACGAAACGTTCCTCAATCCTGGTCCGACACCCGGAACGACCGTGGCTAACCCACACTGGGGCAAGGCCGGATGCCTCATTGCCGACCCGCGCCGAGTCCAGATCGGCGCGCAGTTCTCGTTCTAACGGGCGGCGAGGCGCGGCTCGATTGAGCCGCGCTCTCTCGCCTGGGCTGCGGGCCTCCGTCGCGGTCCGGTGCCGGGGCAGGTCAGGCCCGGCCCGGACCGCGCTGGTCTTGGCACTCGTCGCCTGCGCCACGCGCCCGCCCACCGGGGTGCAGGCGCCGCCGCTGTCGCCCGCGACCGCGGCGTTCCTCGATACCGTCCAGCACCGCACGTTCAACTACTTCTGGGAAACGGCGAACCCGGCCAACGGCCTCGTCCCCGACCGCTATCCCACACCCACGTTCTCGAGCATCGCCGCCGTGGGATTCGCGCTCACCGCCTATCCGATCGGCGTCGAGCACGGCTGGGTGTCGCGTGCCGACGCACGCGCCCGCGTGCTCACCACCCTCCGCTTCCTCTGGACCGCGCCCGAGGGAACCGCGCCTAACGGGACGACCGGATACCACGGGCTATTTTATCATTTCCTCGGCATGCGGTCCGGCGCGCGGTTCCAGACCATCGAGCTGTCCACCGTCGACAGCGCGCTTCTGTTAGGCGGCGTGCTCTTCTGCCGGCAGTACTTCGATCAGTCCGACTCATCCGAGGTCGCGATCCGCGCACTCGCCGACTCGATCTATCGTCGCGCCGACTGGCGCTGGATCCAGCCGCGCGCACCCCTCGTGTCGATGGGCTGGACGCCCGAGGACGGCTTCCATACGTACGACTGGCGCGGCTACGATGAAGCGATGCTCGTCTACATCCTCGCCCTCGGCTCGCCCACACACGCGATCGACAGCACGGCCTGGTCGTCATGGACCGCCACGTACAAATGGGGTTCGTACTACGGACAACCTCATCTCGCATTCGCTCCGCTCTTCGGTCACCAGTACACGCACGTGTGGGTCGATTTTCGCGGAATACAGGATGCGTACATGCGCTCGCACGGCATCGACTACTTCGAGAACTCGCGCCGAGCGACGCGCGCGCAGCGAGCCTACGCGATCGACGACCCGCGCGGCTTCACAGGCTACGCGGACAGCGTGTGGGGCCTGAGCGCGTCCGACGGTCCAGGCGACTTCACGATGAACGTTGACGGCCGCACGAGAACGTTCATGGGATACGCGGCGCGCGGAGCCGATTTCACCGAGGTGCGCGACGATGGCACTATCGCACCCACGGCTGTCGGCGGCTCGGTTCCATTCGCGCCCGAGATCACGATCCCTGCGCTGCAGGCGATGCGCCGCGGCTTTGGCGGCGCGCTGTTCTCCACGTACGGGTTTCTCGACGCGTTCAACCTGACGCTCCCGCCCAACGCAACGCCGCCGGCAGGCCGCATGGTGCCTAACGTCGGCTGGGTCGACATCGATTACCTGGGCATCGACGAGGGGCCGATCGTCGCCATGATCGAGAACTATCGGAGCGATCTGGTGTGGCGATACATGCGACAGAGTCCCTACATCGTGGCCGGGCTCCGCCGCGCGGGATTCTCTGGCGGATGGCTCGACGCCGCGACGTCGTCGAGCCCTCGGTGATGCGCACGACGCTCGCGGCCCGCAACGTCCTAACGGTCGCCGCGGCCGCCGTCTCGCTCGCGGCGTGCCGCGGCGCGGAGGCCGGCGCGAACAACCGCGTGACACTCCGCTTCTGGGCCATGGGCGCCGAAGCCGACGCGCTCGCGAAGCTCATGCCCGGATTCGAGCGCGCACACCCCGAGATCCGCGTCGATATCCAATCGCTCCCCTGGACCGCGGCCCACGAGAAGCTCATGACGGCGTTCGTCGGCGGCGCGACGCCGGATCTCACTCAGTTAGGTAACACCTGGATCCCGGAGTTCACCGCCATCGGCGCCTTGCAACGGCTCGATTCGATGGCGGCCCATCCCCCGGTGGTCGACTCGGCCGACTACTTCCCTGGCATCTGGGACACCAACGTCATCCACGGCGCGCTCTATGGCATCCCGTGGTACGTCGACACACGGCTCCTGTTCTATCGGAAAGACATTCTCGCCGCAGCCGGATACGACAGCATGCCCGGTTCATGGAGCGGATGGCGCGCCGCGATGGAAGCCATCCAACGAGACGAGGCAGGTCAGGCGCGCCGCTGGCCGATCTTTCTGCCGACCAACGAATGGAACCAGCCGGTGATCTTCGGGATGCAGAACGGCTCGACGCTGCTCCGCGACGATGACCGCTACGGTGACTTTTCCGATTCCGCCTTTCGCTCGGCGTTCGATTTCTACGTTAGGCTTTATCGAGACAATCTCGCGCCCATTGCCGGCGTGAACGACATGGCCAACCCGTACCAGGAATTCGCCCGCGGCACGTTCGCCATGTGGATCACCGGCCCGTGGAACATCGGCGAGTTCAAGCGCCGTCTGCCGGACTCGTTGCAACATTCGTGGGCCACCGCGCCGATACCCGGCCCCGAGGGGGATTCGTCGGGCATCTCGCTCGCCGGCGGCGCCAGCTTCGCGATTTTCAAAACGTCGAGGCACAAAGCCGCGGCGTGGCAGCTCATTCAATATTTGTCGCAACCGGCCCAACAACTCGCGTTCTATCGTCTCAGCGGCGACCTGCCCGCGCGCCTCGACGTGTGGCGCCAATCGGGCCTCGAGACGGATCGCTACGCGCACGCGTTCTGGGTGCAGCTGCACCGCGTGCGGGCGACGCCCAAGGTCCCCGAGTGGGAGTCGATCACCGCGAAGCTCATCGATCAAGCCGAGGAATCCATTCGGGGCGGCGTGGCGCCGGCGAGGTCGTTGTCGGTGCTCGACCGGGACGTCAACACCATTCTCGACAAACGCCGCTGGATCATCGCACGCGACTCTGCCAGCGCAGCCGGCCATGCGCCGTGAGCTAACGGTCGAGCAGCAGCGTGCGCGCGCGGCGATGCTCTTCATCGTGCCGGCGCTCGTGCTCGTCGGACTGTTCTTCCTGTTGCCGGTGGTCGCGTCGTTCCTGCTCAGCGTCACCGATTTCGATCTCTACGCACTGGCTAACCTGCACAACGTCCGCTTCGTGGGCGTGCACAACTACGTCGCGCTCACCGGCAATCCGGAGTTCTGGTCGGCGGTCGCCAATACGTTCTATTTCGCGCTCGTCGGCGGCCCGCTCACCGTGGCCGTGTCGTTAGGCGCGGCGCTCCTGGTCAATGCAAAGGCGGCGCGCCTCAAGGGGCTGTTTCGCACGGCGTACTTCATCCCGTTCGTCACCACGCTCGTGGCCGTCGCGATCGTGTGGAAGTACCTCTACCACCCGACGTACGGGCCGCTCAACTATGCGTTGGGCGGGTTAGGCATCAAGCCTATCGACTGGCTGGGCAATCCACGGTGGGCGATGCCGGCCATCATCGGGCTCGCCGTGTGGAAGAACTTCGGGTACAACATGCTCATCTTCATCGCCGGCCTGCAGAGCGTTCCCGAAGAGCTGTACGAAGCCGCGCGCATCGACGGGGCCGGGGCGTTGCGCCAATTCCGCAGCGTCACGCTTCCCAGCCTCGCGCCCACGTTCTTTTTCGTGGGCGTCGTCACGATGATCGGCTACTTCCAGTTGTTCGCCGAGCCGTACGTGATGACGCAGGGCGGGCCGCTCAAGAGCACCACCAGTCTCGTGCTCTTCATGTACACGGAAGGCTTCCGCTGGTGGCGGTTAGGCAACGCCGCCGCGATTGCGTTCGTGCTGTTCGTGATCATCCTCGCCTGGACCGTGCTCCAGTTGCGCCTCGAGCGCCGCCGGGCGTGACGAGCGCCGTCGGGGCTGTTCCCGCGCGTCGCCGCGTGCGCATCGCGCCGCTCGCGCTGCACGCGGCGCTCATCCTCGGAGCGCTCATTGCCCTATTCCCGCTCCTGTGGATGGTCTCGGCGTCGTTCATGCAGACGGGAATGGCGAATCAGTATCCGCCGCACTTCCTTCCGCGGCACCCGACGTTCGCGCACTACCGCGAGATTTTCACACGGCTCTCGATGGGCCGCTTCGTGCTCAACAGCGCGATCATCTCGCTTCTGGTCACCGGTCTGTCGCTCTTCATCAACTCGGCTGCCGGATACGCGTTTGCCAAGCTGCGCTTCCGCGGACGCGACAAACTGTTTCGCGGCCTGATGCTCGGTCTCGTGGTCCCGGTGCAGGTCGCGATGCTGCCGCTCTTTCTCCTGTTCAAGGAGATGCGGCTCATCAATACGTACTGGGGCGTGATCATCCCATCGTTAGCAAGCATCTTCGGCATCTTCCTCATCCGCCAATACACGCTCGACATCCCCGACGACCTGCTCGACGCCGCCCGCATCGACGGCGCGAGCGAGTTCCGGATCTATCGGTCGATTGTGCTGCCGGTGATCGTGCCCATCCTCGCCACGCTCGCGATCTGGACATTCCTCACGACGTGGAACGATTTCATGTGGCCGCTCATCGTGCTCAGCGATCAGTCGAAGATGACGCTGCCGGTCGCGCTGGCGAATCTGGGGGGCGAGCACGTGCAGGACACGGAGCTCATGATGGCGGGCTCGGTGGTGACGGTGCTGCCCGTGCTGCTCGTGTTCCTGTTCCTGCAGCGCTACTACGTGCAGGGGATCATGTCGGGGAGCGTCAAGGGATGAGGTGCGCGCGCGTCGCGTGCCTAACGGCGCTCGCCGTGGCGTGCGTCGCGGTGCCGCGGGCGGCGCAGACGACGGTCCTCGATGCATTCGACTCGGTATCGGCGTGGAGCGCGCGGCCGTCGGACGGCGTGTCGCTCCACATCGCCGCCGATTCGGGGCGGCACGGCACCGGGATGCGGCTCGACTTCGACTTTCACGGGCACGCCGGATACGCCATCGCACACCGGGCGATCGACCTGCCGCTCCCGCCTAACTACGAGCTCTCGTTCTCGGTGCGCGGCGACGCGCCGCGCGAGAATCTCGAGTTCAAGCTGATCGATTCGACGGGTGACAACGTGTGGTGGCACAACGCGGTCGACTACAGCTTTTCCCGCCAATGGAGCGCCGTGCGCTATCGCGCGAGCGACATCGCGTTCGCGTGGGGACCTGTTGGCGGGGGCGTTCTGCGCCGCGTGGCGGCCATCGAGATCGTGATCACCGCCGGGCAAGGCGGGCGGGGCACGGTCTGGATCGACGACCTCGCCTTCCGCCCGCTCGCACCAGAGCAGCCGTACCATCTGACGCCGGTGGTCACCGCGTCATCCGCCGCGCCTGGACACGACGCGCGCGCGGCGCTCGACGGTGACACGTCGACGTCATGGCGCTCTGCCGCGGGCGGCCCACAATCGCTCACCGTCGATTTCCTTCGCGACCGGGAGTATGGCGGCCTCACGCTGCGTTGGACACCCGGCGCTGGGGCAATCGACTACGACGTCGATACCTCCACCGACGGCGCACACTGGACGCTCGCGCACGCCGTTCGCGGCAGCGACGGCGGCCGGGATGACATCCCGCTGCGCCGCGCCGAATCGCGATGGCTGCGCCTCACCATGCTCCGCGGCGCGGACTCCTCGGCGTACGAGCTGCGCGACGTACGCGTCCAACCCGACGGTTGGGCGGACAGCGCCAACGCATTCTTCCGACACGTGGCCGCCGAATCGCCGCGCGGAACGTATCCGCGCTACTTGTCTAACCAGCAGTCGTACTGGACCGTGGTCGGCATCAGCGGCGGCCGGCACACCGGCCTTTTGAACGAAGATGGGATGCTCGAGAGCGACAAAGGCCAGTTCTCCGTCGAGCCCTTCCTGTTCGTGGATGGACGCCTCGAGAGTTGGGCGAACGCGTCGGCCACGCAGTCGCTCGCGCACGGCTTCCTCCCTGTTCCAACGGTAACGTGGACGACGGGA
>DATJET010000217.1:0-11416 GCA_035496295.1 Gemmatimonadaceae bacterium | reverse complement strand
CCCGCCACGACCGCCGCCATCGCGATCAGTTGGGCCATCGTGAGCACGCCGAAAAAGCGATCGTCCTTGGCGCGCAAGAACTCGATGCAGAAGCGCTCGATGCCGGCAAGCACCATGTACACGCCGAACAACCATCCCTCGGCGTGCTTGTGGTCGCGCAGCCGCCAGAGGATGGCGAACATGATGAAGCCGAGCGCCACCTCGAACAACTGCGTGGGATACACCGAGAGCACGGTGCTCGCCGTGGCTCCAGGTGGGATCGGCATGTGGAAGGTGGCCGCCATCTCGCCTGCGGTCGACGGCGGCGCACCTTGCGGGAAGCTGACAGCGAACGGGGAGTGCCACGGCCGGCCGTAATCATCGCCGACAGCCCAACACCCGGTTCTGCCCAACGCATAAGCCGCGGCGATAGCGATCCCGGCCACGTCGGCAATGCGTTGGACGCGCAGATGCTTCAGCTTGATCACGAGCAGCACGGCGAGAATGCCACCCACGAGTCCGCCCCAGAACACGAACCCGCCCCTGCTGATGAGGTCGCGCGGATCGCCGGTGAGGAAGAAATAGTAGATCTTCGCGCCGGCCAGACCGCCGAACACGGCCGCGAATATCAGATCGCTGATCGGCTCCGGGTCGTGGCCGCGCCGCGCGAGCTCCCGCTGCGAGATGATCTGCGCGATCACGAACGCGAGCAGGACTGCGATCCCGAAACCGGTGAACGAGAACTTGCCGATCGAGTAGGCGAACGGATGATGAACGATCATGAGGCGAGCAATCCCGGTAGAGGCGCGGACGCGAACGCGTCCAGCTCGAGGGGCGACGAGTTGCCGCGCTGGGCGTGGAACACGCCCGCGCGGGCGATCATCGCGGCATTGTCGGTGGCGAGCCGCGGGCTAGGAGCATAGACGACGGCGCCGCGCGGCGCCAGCCGGTCGCGCATTGCGGCCACGAGGGTCGCGTTGCACGCCACGCCGCCGCCCAACACGACGCGCGTCCGGCCGTACGCGTCCACGGCGCGGAGCGTTTTTTCGACGAGCGTGTCGATGAGCGCGTCCTGAAACCCGCGCGCGATGTGGACGCGGTCGCGCTCGAGATCTTCACTGGTGCGAACGGCGTTCAGCACGGCGGTCTTGAGCCCGCTGAACGAGACATCGTAGTAATCGGGATCTCCGGGTCGTTGGTCGGATCGCAACATCGGCCGCGTGAATCGAAATCGGTTGGGCTCGGGTCCGAGCGTCGTTGCAAGTCGCTCGATGTGCGGGCCGCCGGGATACGGAAGGCCGAGCAGCTTGGCCACCTTGTCGAACGCTTCGCCGGCGGCGTCGTCGCGCGTGGCGCCGAGCAGGCGGTACCGGCCCCAATCTTCGACGTCGAGCAACATCGTGTGGCCACCCGAGACGAGCAGTGCCGTGAACGGCGGCCGCGCATCGGGATGCTCGAGCGCCGTTGCGAAGAGGTGCCCCTCCATGTGGTGTACCCCGACCGCGGGAATGCGGTTCGCCCACGCCAGCGCCTTCCCGAACGTTAGGCCGACGAGGAGGGCGCCCACGAGTCCTGGCGCGTACGTGATCGCAACGGCGTCGAGCGACGAGATACTGGCGCCGGCGTCGGCGAGGGCGCGTTCGACGACGGGCACGATGGCGGTGAGGTGCGCGCGCGACGCGAGCTCGGGCACGACGCCGCCGAAGATCCGGTGCGCGTCCTGCGAGAGAATGACTAACGAACGAAGAGTCACGTCCTGTCCCGCACCTTCGACCACGGCCGCGGACGTCTCGTCGCACGACGTCTCGATGCCGAGCAGGCGCATCACGGCGTCCGCGCGGGCGCGGCGAGGATGTGGAGCTTCACTTGCGGCGGCGTCACGCGCATGCGGAGGCCGGCGGTGTCTATGGGGACCAACACGTCGGTGACCGTGTCGTACACTTCGATCTGGCGGCGCTCGGTGTAGACCGCGTTCAGCTTGCGCACGGCCTCGCGCGACCCGCGCACCTCGACGCTCTCTGGCTCTACGTTAGGCGGACCCACGAGGCGCAGTCCGCTGTCCGCCGCGATCTCGACGGCCGACCGGACCGGCACGCGCCGCGATTCGGTGATGCGGACGCGGAGCCCGATCGCCGCCGGCCGCACGTCGCGCACGCGCGCGTCCACGTTGCTCGGCAGATCCACGTCGCCGGGGCGGAGCGACAGCGTGATACGCGTGGCGGTGTCGGCATCGATCACGCGCCGCAGCACCGGCAATGTCGAGTAGAGCTTGAGCAAGTCGCGGCCGCGACCCACCACCAGCGCCTGCACCGGCGGCACGCTGTCCACGAGCGTCACGCTCGAATCGTGAACGAGCGCAATGCGCACGTCGACCCATTCTTCGGTGGGCTCTTCGGCGCTCACGGCCAGCCACAGCACCAGCGCAAAGAACACGGCGGCGAGCTTGAGCGGCAGCCGCGCCATCGCCATCGACTGGAGCCGCTGCTCGATCGAGCGCGCACGCGCGCCTAACTGCTGCCGCTGGGACGTCGGCACCGGCGCGGGCGACGAGGGCGAAGGCACCATGTCAGCGCGCCGGTTCGTCGAGCAACGTGGACACCAACGCGCGATTGGCGTCCGTGTTCCAGAGCGTGGCACCGATGATCTTCTTGCGAATCACCCCATCGCGTCCGATCACGAACGTCTCCGGCACGCCGGTGGTCTGATAGGTGCGCGCGATCGTACCGTCCGGATCATGGAGTACCTGGAACGTGAGGTCGTACCGTTTCACGAAGTCGCGAATCGCTTGCGTCTTCGCCGGGTCGTCGATGCTCACGGCCACGATGTGCAGCCCGCGGCTCGCCATGGTCTGTTGCAGATTCTCGATGCTCGGCATCTCGACGCGACACGGCACGCAGTACGTCGCCCAGATGTTGAGCAGCACCACCTGGCCGCGATATTGGTCCAACGACACGGTGCGTGGCGTCGGATCCAGGGTGACGGCGTGGAAATCGGGTGCGCGCGAGCCCGCCACCACCGCGCCCTCGCCGAACAGATGCGTGGCGCCGAAGAGCGCGACCGCGACAACGACGAGAAATCCGCCGACGAGACTCCATTGTTGACGTACGGTCATACCTGCTCCCGGCAGCGCTCTCTGAGCGCGGCGATTTCTGCCGCCGGATCGGCGGCGGCGAACACGGCGTGTCCCGCGACGAACGTGTCTGCACCGGCGCGCCACACGTCCCGTACCGTGTCGCGGCTGATGCCGCCGTCCACCTCGAGCACGGCCCCGCTCGACGATGCGTCCAATAGCATTCTAGCACGCCGCACTTTGTCCACGCTGGCCTGAATGAACGACTGTCCGCCGAATCCTGGATTTACCGTCATCACGAGCAAGAGATCCAGGTCGGCTGCGGATTCCCGGACCGTCTCGAGCGACGTGCTCGGATTGATGGCCACCCCGGCCAGGCACCCGAGCTCCTTGATTCGGTTGATCTGGCGATTGAGGTGCGGAGCGACCTCGGCGTGCAGCGTGAGCGAGCTCGCACCGGCGGCGGCGAAGTCGTCGAAGTAGCGCTCGGGCTCGACCACCATGAGGTGGACGTCGAGCGGCAGGTCGGTGATTCGGCGTACGGTTTCGATGACCTTGGCCCCGTACGTGAGGTTGGGCACGAACCGGCCATCCATGACGTCGATGTGAATCCAGTCGGCGCCGCCCTGCGCGACTCGCTCGACCTCGTCGGCCAGGTGGGCGAAATCGGCGGACAGAATGGATGGCGCGATGCGGACGCTCATGGACGGCCGGCGATGGTGATGTCGATATGGGCGCCGGCGTGGGCGGGGGAGCCGGCGGCCGGCGTCTGCGAGACCACGGTGTTAGGCGGCAGGTTGCTCGTGCTGTCGTGGGACACGGTGCCCACCACGAAGCCGAGCTGCGTGAGCAGGGCGCGCGCGGCGTTCACGTCCTGGCCGGTGATGTCGGGGATGCTCACCGCGGCGGGGCCGGCGCTGACGGTGAAGCTGACCGGCGACGGCACGGGCACGCGCGCGCCCGCCGCCGGCGTGCTGGACAACACCTGGCCTAACGGAGCGTCGTTATCGGCCCGCGACACGACGCCCACGTCGAGCCCGGCGTTCTCGAGCGTCTGCTGCGCCTGCTGGCGCGTCAGCCCCACGAGTCGCGGCACTTCAATGAGGCGCTGGCCGCGACTCACGTCGAGCACCACCGTGAAACCCGCGGGCTGCTTGCCGCCCGGCAATGGATTCTGCGCCAACACGCTGCCCGACGGCGCGGTATTGTCGTAGCGCTGCTCGCCGCGCGCGGCCTTGAGGCCGGCCTTGCCGAGCATCGCGACCGCGTCGGCGTACGGGATTCCGGTTACGTTAGGCACGGGGACGTCGGTGGCCGTGAGCGTGGATGGAAACACGAACAGCGCGACGATCACGTACGCGAGCAGAAATCCGGTCGTGCCGACGACGAGAAACGGCAGCGGGCGCCGCGCCGCACCGCGCCAGCTCATCCGGCCACCCGCCGCAACCGCGCCGCGAACGCGCCGTCCACGCCGTGCTTGTGCGGGAGCACGCGCAGCCGGCCGGCGTCGAGCACCGATGGCGGCACCACACCATCTGCCGGCGGCTCGAGCCGCCAGTCGGGATTCTCGGCGAGAAAGCGCTCGACCTGCGCGTCGTTCTCTTCGGGCTCGAGCGAGCACGTGCCGTAAATGAGGAGCCCGCCCGGGCGTACCACGGTGGCCGCGGCGCTGAGGATGCTGCGCTGCATTGCCGCTGTGATGGCGAGGTCAGATATCTTGAGCCGCCAGCGCGCGTCCGGATGGCGCCGGAACGTGCCGGTGCCTGTGCACGGCGCATCGACGAGCACCGCGTCGACCGGACCGATCGCGGGGTGCCGCGCGTCGCCCACCACCGGAATCACCGAAGGCGCCTCGAGGCGCTTGAGATTCGCGATCAGCCGCTCGACGCGTGCCTCCGAGCGATCCATTGCGATCACGTGATCCGCATCGCGCGACAGCTCGAGCGCCTTGCCTCCCGGCGACGCGCAGAGATCAGCCACCACGCTGCCGGGCGGCACGTTCGCGTAGCGCACCACCAGCGTGGACGCCGGGTCCTGCACGAAGAAGAGCCCCTTGCGGAACGCGCCTAACTCGACGAGCGACACGTTGCTCGCGAGCTGGATGCTGTCGGACACGAGCGGCGCGTCCTCGATGCGCACGCCCGCCGACTCGAGCGTCGCCTCGAGCTGCTCACTCACGATGCCGAACGGACGAAGCACCGTTGCCGGCTCGCTGTTATTGCAATCGAGCAGGTGCTCGGTTTCGCGGGCGCCCCACCGTGCGACCCACCGCGCGACGAGCCACCGCGGGTGCGAGTGCCTGAGCGCGAGCGCGTCCACCGGGTCGAGCAGGTGGGGCAGCGACAGCGCATCGCGCTCGCGTTCGAGCCGGCGCAGCACCGCGTTCGCCAGCTTGCTGGCGCCGAGTCCGTGGCGCTGCTTCGCGAGCTCCACGGTCTGGGCGATGGCCGCGTAGGCCGGGACACTACCCATGTACAACAGTTGATCCACGCCTAACCGAAGCAGGTCGATCAGGTCGGGATCGAGGCGCGCCAGGCCGCCACGCACGCGCCCGTCGAGGTGCGCGTCGATGATCGAGCGGCGGCGCAGCATCCCGTACACGAGCTCCTGCGTCCACCGGCGGTCGCGCGCATCGAGCCGCGGCGCCCGCCGCTCGAATGCCGGATCGAGCAGCTCGCCCTGCCTCAAGTCCGCGCACAAGTCCGCCGCGACTCGACGCGACTCTGTCACCGCGCCGCCGCCAACCTCGTGCAACACGTGCGTACCCTGCGCGCGCGACCCGCTCACTCCAGGAGTCCCTCCGTGGGAGACGACGGCACTGCTACTTCTCGACGCGGCATGCGTCCCGCGAGATACGCGAGACGGCCCGCGTCGACGGCGCTCCGCATGGCCGTCGCCATGCGCACCGGATCGGACGCCGCGGCGAGCGCCGTGTTCATAAGGATGCCATCGACGCCCTGTTCCATCGTAAGGCAGGCGTCCGATGCCGTCCCCACACCGGCGTCGACGATCACCGGCACCGCCAAACGGTGCTTGATGGTGCGAATCGAGAACTCGTTCAGCAGACCGAGCCCCGAGCCGATGGGCGACGCGAGCGGCATCACCGCCACGGCGCCCGCGTCCTCGAGCCGAAGCGCGGTGACGAGGTCATCGTTGGAATACGCCATCACCTTGAAGCCCTCGGCGGCCAGCGTGCGTGTGGCTTCGAGCAGTCCGGCCGTGTCGGGGAGCAGCGTTTCCTGGTCGCCGATCACCTCGAGCTTCACCCATTCGTTGAAGCCCGCGGCGCGCGCGAGTCGCGCATAGCGAACGGCGTCGTCGGCCGCATAGCAGCCGGCCGTGTTCGCCAGCAAAAAGAACCGCGTTGGATCGAGGTGGTAGAGAATTCCTTCCTCGCGCGTGCGATCGAGGTTCACCCGACGCACGGCGACGGTCACCACTTCGGCGCCGCTCGCGTCGATCGCGTGGATCATCGCGTCGTTGGATGCGTATTTTCCGGTGCCCACCAGCAGGCGCGACCGGAACTCGCGTCCAGCGATGATGAACGGCGTGTCGAGCGCCTCCGCGGGGCGCGCGGGAGTGAGCAGCGTGGTCACGTCACCCTCCTCCAACAAAATGCACGATCTCGATCGTGTCGCCGGTGGCGAGGCGGAGGGCATCGTATTGCGCGCGGTCCCTGAGGATCGTGCGGTTGTGTTCCACGACCACGAGCTGGGGGTCGAGCGCGAGCGTGCGCAGGAGGTCACCCATCGTGGAGCCGGCGCGGATGGAGCGCGCCTCGCCGTTCACCACGGGTGTAATCGTCGTGCTACTGACCGTGATGTCGCTCATAGCGGGAAAGATAGTCGGCGACGGCGCGTTCGGCATCGCTCGCGCCCCAGATGCCGCTGATCGCCGCGACGCCGTGTGCGCCGGCGTCGAGCAGGGCCTGGACGTGCTGCGGTTTGATCCCGCCGATCGCGATGACCGGTGCCGTCATAGCAGATGTGGTCTGGCGTACCAGGTCGAGTCCGCGCGCCGGCTCGTCGGGGTGCGAGGGCGTCTCGAACACGTGTCCAACCACTATCCAGTCGGCGCCGTCGGCGGCGGCCGTCGTCGCATCCTCCACCGCGTGCGCACTCGCGCCGAGCGGCATGGTGCCGGCCATGCGGCGCGCATCCGATACCGAGACCGAGCGCGTGGTGAGCTGCACGGCGGACGCGCGCGCAGCGCACGCGACGTCGACGCGGTCGTTGATCACCACCCACGCGCCGGTGCGCTCGCGCACCGCGCCTAACGCAACGGCGAGCTCGTACAATCGGGCCGCGGGCACGATGCGCGAGCGGAGGTGGACCGCGCCGCGCGGTCCCAGCGCTTCCATGACGCGCCGCGCGCGGCCCAGGAAGTCGGCGCGGGCCAACACGCCGTCGCTGGTCACCGCGTGCACGAGCGGAATCACGAGTTGCGTTAGGCCGGGTCAGTCCAGCCGGTCGCCCACCGACACACCGCGCCCCGACATCCATTCGCGGCTCGCCATCCGGCGGCGGCCGGCCGGTTGGACGAACGCGATCGACACCGCGCCCTCGCCGCAGGCCACCAGCATGCCCTGATCGTCCACCGCCAACACTTCGCCGGCTCGTGGTCCATGCTGCTCGGCCGTATCCGTCTCGCGCGCGCCGAAGAGCTTGACCTCGACGCCGCCGAGCATCGCGTATGCGCCCGGCTTGGGATCGTACGCGCGGATGAGCCGCGCCACCACGCCGCACCCATCCTGCCACGGCACGCGAGCCATCGCGCGATCGACCTTGCTCGCGTGCGTGGCGGCCGCGTGGTCCTGCGGGCGCTCGCTGGATTGCCCAACGGCGAGGAGCGTGAGTGCCTCGACTAACGCGAGCGCGCCCAACTCCGAGAGCCGGAGCTCGAGCTCGCCGTACGTCTCGTCGGCCGCGATGGGCGTACGCGCCTGGAGGAGAATCGGGCCGGCGTCGAGCTCCGGAACCATCCGCATGATGGTGATGCCGGTCTCGATGAACCCGTCGCGGATGGCGGCCTGGATCGGCGCGGCGCCGCGCAGTTTGGGCAGGAGCGACGCGTGCACGTTCACGGTGCCTAACGGAGGCAGGTCGATGATCGCCGCGGACAGAATGTGGCCGTACGACACGACCACCGAGACGTCGGGCTCGAGCGCCGCGAGCTCGGCGAGAAACACGTCGCCCCTCGGCTTTTCCGGCTGCAGCACCGGAATGCTCTCGGCCTCCGCCACTTCTTTCACCGGCGATGGAACGAGTGTCGACCGCGACCGACCGTGCGCGCGGTCCGGCTGCGTCACGACACCAACGACCTCGAATCCCTCGCCAAGCAGCGCGTTGAGCGAGGGCACCGCAAACGTGGACGTCCCCCAAAAGAGGACGCGCACGTCAAAGCTCCTCGTCCCGCCGATGACTCCCCGCGGCTTCCTGCGGTGTCAATTTGCGCACGTGCGAGCGGTCGCCATCCTTCTGCCTCGCCTTCTCCCACTTCGCGAGCGCCGCGCGGCGCTTCACGAGACTCAGGTAATCGATGAACAATCGTCCGTGCAGATGGTCGATCTCGTGTTGCAGGCACCGCGCGAGCAAGTCGTTCGCATCCACCTCGAACGATTCTCCATTGCGGTCCTGCGCACGCACGACCACGCGCATCGCGCGTTCGACGTCTCCGTAGATGTCGGGAATGGACAAGCAGCCTTCTTCGCCTTTCTGCTTGCCTTCGGCGAGGATGATCTCGGGGTTGATTATGACGAATGGATTCTCGTCGACGTCGATCACCGACAACCGCTCCGTACGCCCGATCTGCGGTGCCGCGAGCCCGATGCCTTTCGCGGTATACATGGTCTCGAACATGTCGTCGATCAGGTGCTGCAGCTCCGGCGTGATCTCGGTGACAGGCGCCGTTTCCTGTCGCAGGATCGGAGCGCCCAACACGTAGATGTCGAGCAAGCTCACGACGCGGCGCTCTCGGAGTCGGTGGTCTTACTCGAGACGCGCGCGATCCGTCCGCGCTCCACGATGAGGCGCGACTCGCCAGACTTGATCGTGATCCGGTCATCCATGGATGGCGCGGACGCGCCGTCCTTCACCGTTTGCTTGATGTAAATGACTTCGCCGACGACGCCGCCGGCGGTCACGACTTCATCGCCCTTCTTCATCGCGCGCAGCGCCTGGTCGTGCTTCTTACGCTGCGTGGACTGCGGTCGCATGACCCAGAAGTAAAACACTGCGCCCAGCACAGCGAGCTCGATGAGAAACACTTTCGAGCCCATGCCGCTGGACGGAGCGCCCGAGGACTGCGCGAGGCCTAAGGTAAGAAGCCAGAGATGTGCGATCATGGTGTCGTGGCGGATCCGGAGTGATATCGGCCGAGCCAATCACGGCTCCAGCCATCGAAATCTCCCCCGGCGATGGCGTCCCGCGCCGCCCGCATGAGGGAGACCAGGAAATGTACATTGTGCAGCGACAGAAGGCGGAGGCCGAGTACCTCGTCGGACACGAACAGGTGGCGGATGTAGGCGCGGCTGAACCGCCGGCACGTCGAGCACGTGCAGTCCGGGTCGAGCGGGCGCGGATCGATGCGCCAGCGGGCGTTGCGGACGTTCACGCGTCCGTAGTTGGTGAACGCGGTTCCGGTGCGGCCCATGCGCGTGGGCGCCACGCAGTCGAACAGATCGATGCCGCGTCGCACGCCTTCCACGAGGTCGTCGGGGAAGCCGACGCCCATGAGATAGCGTGGGCGATCACGCGGCAACGCGTCGTTCGCGACATCGACGACGGCGTACATGTCGTCCTTGCTCTCGCCGACCGACAAGCCGCCGATGGCGTACCCCGGCCAGTTGGCCATGCCGCGAATGGTGTCGGCGGTTTCGCGACGCAAGTCGGCATGGATTCCGCCCTGCATGATCGGGAACAGCGCCTGCGGACTCGCGCCGTCGGCGGCGACGCGGTGCGCGTCCCACGCCGTCCTGCATCGTGCGAGCCAGCGCACGCTGCGTTCGCTCGCGTCGCGCGCCTGCGCGAGATCCGACTGGCCGGGGATCACGTGATCGAGCTGCATGACGACGTCGGCGCCCAGGTCGCGCTGGATCTCGATGACGCGCTCGGGCGTGAAGAAGCGGCGAGAGCCATCGACGTGGCTCCGAAACTCGACGCCGTCCTCGCTCACGCGGCGCATCGTTTCCAGCGAGAACACCTGGAAGCCGCCCGAGTCGGTGAGGATGGGGCCGTCCCACTGCATGAACCGGTGCAGGCCGCCTAACGAACGCACGACATCCTCGCCCGGCCGGAGGTGCAGGTGGTACGTGTTGGCGAGGATCATCGACGCGCCTACCGCGCGGAGGTCGACGGGATCGAGCGTCTTGACGGTCGCGAGCGTACCGACGGCCATGAACGCCGGCGTCGGCACAGGGCCGTGGGGCGTCGTGAAAACGCCGGCGCGCGCGGCACCGGCGACGGCGTGCACCGAGAACGAAAAGCCCGCGATGTCGGGCGGCCCGGAGGTCGATCCCGCGGGTGATTCGGCCGACATGGGCGTCAGAGGGAGTCGGTCTGGAACCGGATGTCGGCGCCCGCCGGCGCGCACTCGTAGAGCACCGTTAGGCGGTGGGTCGACGGGTCGTTCGCCATCACCTGCGGTGCCGGCGCGAGCGCGAGCCGCGCGGCCAGCCCGCCGGCGATGTCGTCGAACGTCGCGTCGCCGGAGCCGTGGTGAATCGTCGCGCGCTCCACGCGGCCCTCGACGCCGACGGCGAGGTCGATGGTCACGCTGCCGCGCCGCTTATCGCGCGATCCGACGAGCCGCGGGCACTCGATGATCATCATCTCCGTGAGGCGATCTCGCATCTGGTCGAGCGAAATCCGCGCCGTCGTCTGCGGCGGCTCGTACACGCGCATCGAACCCGATGCGCACGCCGCCGCAACGCCGGCGAGCACGATGCTGCTACACGACAGCCATCGCGTCGCCGTACGAATAAAACCGGTAGTCCCCATCTATTGCCTCACGGTACGCCCTCATGGTGAGATCGTAGCCAGCGAACGCAGCCACGAGCATGAGCAGCGTCGACCGGGGAAGATGAAAATTCGTGACGAGTTTGTCCACGCCGTGAAATGTGTACGGAGGACGGATGAATATGCGCGTGTCGCCGCGCGTTGCGCTGAACGCGTCGCCATCGCGCGTCGTGCTCTCGAGCGTGCGCGTCGCCGTGGTACCCACGGCCCAGATCGCGCCGCCGCGTTCGCGCGTTGCCGTGAGCGCGCGCGCCGCCGCGTCCGTCACCTCGAACCACTCTTCGTGCATCACGTGTTCAGCCGGATCATCCACCTCGACCGGCTTGAATGTACCGGCGCCCACGTGCAGCAC
>DATJET010000216.1:0-12009 GCA_035496295.1 Gemmatimonadaceae bacterium | reverse complement strand
AGCGACCACAGAGGTCCGATCTTCGTGCTCGGCTGCGGCCGCTCCGGTACGACGTTGCTTCGTCTCATGCTGAACAGCCACCCTCGCATCGCTATTCCGGGTGAGACTTGGTACTTCCCGGAGCTTCACGCCGATCGAGCGATCATCCGCGAGTGGCCGGACGGTGAGTGGCGCGATCGCCTAACGCAAAGAATCACGAGTCACCCGGTCTTCCCTGAGCTCGGCATTTCGCGAAGCACGTTGCTCGCGGAGCTCGACTCACTGTCGCGGGATGACTGGCCATCGGTCGTTGCATTGGTGAACCTGACTTTCGCGCGAACCGAAGGCAAACCGCGTTGGGGCGACAAGACACCGGGATATGTTCGATGCTTGCCCGTCATCAAAGAGCTGTTCCCGAATGCCACTGTCCTGCACGTCATTCGAGATGGTCGTGATGTCGTGCTGTCGTTCCTGGAGCAGCCATTCGGCCCAACGGGAATCCTGCAAGGAGCCGATTACTGGAAAGCCGACGTCGAACGTGGACAGCAGGATGGGCCGCGACTCTTTGACGGCGCATATCACGAGGTGCGATACGAGGAGCTCGTAGCAGAACCGGAGCGTGTCCTGCGTGACGTGTGCAACGTGATCGGTGAGTCGTATGATCCGGCCATGCTCGAGTATCATGACTCAGCTCATCGATATCTTCACGATCAACAGCGATGGCACGATCAAACCAAGTCTGCACCGACTCGCGGGCGGTCCGAGCGATGGAAGCGTGAGATGGCGCGCGATGATGAGGCGCTCTTTGAACTCGCAGCCGGTCCCCTGCTCCAGAGACTTGGGTATCCGCTAACGCGGACCCACTCTCTGAATGCATACCGAGCATGGGCGATAGATCGTCTAGCACGGACTTGGCATGCCGCCGTGTTGCGAACGAAAGTCACGGCTTACAGGCTCACACATCGAAAATGCTTCGCCTAGTTCAACGAGGACTCGCTTCTCTCCGAGCACGAACTGCCGCTGCTCAACGGCGATGGGCCAATCGCGTGCCCGAGCTGGTTGGTCGCCCCGAAGCGTACGCATTCAAGCAGCAATTTCAGATGTCGTTCTTGCAAAGCCACGGTCTCGAGGCGCGACATGCTCTGCTGGACTACGGCTGCGGAGTGCTGCGCGTGGGCATCCCGTTGATCAGATATCTCGACACCGGCAACTATGTCGGCTTGGACATCGGCGCGGATGCCCTACACGCCGCGCAAAAGGCGGTACGCCGCGAGCGCCTAATGGATAAGAAGCCGACGCTCGTGTTGGTCAAGGACGTACAGTCCCTGAATCTCCCTCGTCGCTTCGATTACGCGTGGGCGTTCTCAGTGTTCTTTCACATGACCGACGATCAGGTCGATGCCTGCTTGCGCTTCGTTGCGCGGCATCTCGACGCGAAAGGGATCTTCTTCGCGAACGTCGGATTGGGCCAACACGCGCCGGGTTCGTGGAGACACTTCCCCGTGATCTGGCGCACGCTCGACGACTACACTGCGCGAGCGCGCGCGGCGGGTCTCACGATATCAGTGCTTGGAGAACTCAGCCAGTTCGGGCATCACTCACCGACTGACCCTGAAGAAGACACGCAGGTGATGCTGGCGTTCACCGCGGTGCCTGGGGCGTAAATCTTCCGGCCGAATCCTCGGGTCGTGTCGCTCGCCTAACTGAGGACAGCTCTGAGTGTAGGCGCTTGGCTCACGCCACCCGTACCCGCCACCCCGCCTCCGCAAACCTGACTAACGCCCGCACCCGCTCCCGCTCCGCCGTCCCGTACAACGACCCCGGCTTCGCCGCCGCATCCACCACCACCACGCCCCACTGATCCATCCGCTCGCGTATCTCCGTGATCACCGAGTCGGGCACGCGCGCCGGATGCTCCCCGCACTGCACCACATACGAGACGCCACGCGTGCTCCGTAGCTCGCGCACGGAGCGCGTCGCCTCGAAGCCGGCAAAAATGTATCGCGGAAACAAAGGCCGATATCCCGATCGCGCCCGCACGCGCGGCAACAACGTCGAGTAACCCTGCCTCCGCAGATTCACGTCCACCCACTCTTCGGCGCGGGACTTCGTGTACAACAACTGCCAACACATTTCCCCACTGCTCGACATCGCGTTCTCTCGCGTACAGCGTCGGCGCGCCACCACCGGTAGCGGACACAGCTACCGCGAGATTTGCACAGGGTGCGCAAACCGGCGGTGTGTAAAAAATCGTCATCAATCGGCTCTCAACTATGACGAGACAAAGGCCTGTGGGTCAAGCGGTTGGTGCACCCGAACGCGGTGCACTCCGACCTTCGTCGCCACGTGGAGTGGACGGAACGATACGGGGCCGTGCCGCGACGCCGACTTCCCTCGACTCGCGATCGCCAACATGCTCGAGCAACGTGACGAGCTCATCGTTGAGCCGCTCGCCGTTGAAGTTCCGCTCCACCGCGTCGTGCGCGGCGAGCGCCATCCCCATCCACCGCTCGGGATGATCCACGAGCCACCGAAATGCGGCGGCGAGCGAATCCGTGTCCCGCTCGGGCACGAGCAGTCCGGTCACCTTGTCTTCCACCAGCTCGGGAATCCCGCTGTGCCGGGTCGCCACCACCGGGACGCCACTGGCCATCGCCTCCATGAGCGCGACCGGGATGCCCTCCATGTCCCCGTCCCTCGCGGTCACACTCGGCGCCGCGAACAGGTGGGCGGCGCTCATCGCGCGCGCCACCTCGTCACGCGACCGCGCTCCAATGATGCGCACGGCGTTAGCCATGCCGAGCTCTGCTATGAGCGACTCGAGCGACGAGCGCAACGGGCCGTCACCCACGATGTCGAGCGCGATGTCGACGCCGTCGCGCCGAAGAGCGGCCACGGCGCGGATGGCGTACGTGAGCCCCTTCTTCTCCACGAGTCTCGCCACGGACACGACGCGCACCGGCTGGTCTACCGTCGGTGTGCGCGGCACGGTGAAGCCAAACCGGCTCAGGTCGATGCCCATGTGGTGCACGGCGATCTTGTCCGGCGGGCAGCCGAGCTCCTCGAGACGCCTGGCCCAGAACGCGCTCACCGGAAGGAAGAGATCGCCGCGCGCGAACAGATCGCGGTAGACGGCGGCGCCGTGCATGCGCACGTAGCGGCTCATGTCCGCTCCGTGGAATGCGGTCACGATCGGACCGTCCACCATTCCGGCATCCCGCACGCGGAGTGCGCGCTCGCCGTTGGATCCGAAGTGACACAGGATCGCGTCGTAGGGACCGCGTCCCAGGAACGGCGCTCCCTCGTACAGCGCGCCGAACGGTTCGGCCGGCGTGCGGCGCACGGTGCGCAGCGCGGCTCCGGTTCGCCCGCGCCAGGCGCCGCGCAACAGACTGGGAATGCCTAACGCACGGCCGACGGGGTGCCGCGGCGTGCGCGGCTGATAGTGCGTGCGGTCGGCCAGCGGATCGCGCTCGGCGCGCGGAACGACGCCGGCGCTGTTCGGCTCGGGGCCGAGCGCGTAGATGTCGACGTCATGCCCGCGCGCCAGGAGACCGGTGATCTGGTCCAGCACGAAGGTCTGCGACACCGACGGGAAATACGTGGTGACGACGGCAGTCCGCATGCCTCACCATTATGCAGAACGCGAGCCGCCAGAAAAGGCCTGTTACAGGCGACCCGGGGAAGAATCCTTGTTATCCCGCCCTCGGAGGTGCTCGAGCGATGCGAGCACGTCGCGGAGAGTGGCGCGCCCAGCCGCCCCCGCCGACAACACGCCCAGGAATACAACCACGGTGATACCGAAGCCGACCAGGAGCCCGCCAAGCTCGTGGACCGGGTGCGCGAAATGGTGAAACAGGTAGACGGCGCCGCCGGCAATTATAGCTGAAATGGCGAAGGGCGCGCTCGTCCGATAGAAGTCCCACGTGCGCACGGGTCCGCGCCGACCCACCCACCAGAGATTGAGCGGCGTCGTAATCAGCGCGCTCGTGAGGCCGTACGACTTGGCCACGCCCTCGGCTCCCCAGTGGACGCCGGCGACAATGGACCCAACGGCGAGGAACGAGCTCATGATACCCCACCGGAGAAGCTCGCCCGTTCGATTCTGGCTCGTGAAGAGCCAACCCGTGGTATAGCCGATCGGCTGGACGAAGCCGGCGATGGCGAGCCACGTGAAAATCTTCGCCGTCTCCATCCACTGGGGGCCGAGCACGACGGCGATGAGCCAATCGGACGTGACCATGAGGAACACGACGAGCGGCATCGTGATCATCACGATCTTGTCGAGCGTGCGCGCGAACGCCGCGCGATACCGCTCCGGCTCGTCCACCAGCCGGCTCAACGTGGGAACGGCCACGCCACCGATGGGCAGATTGATCTGGTTCAGCGGGAAGAGCAGCAGCTGGTACGCCTTGGCGTAGAGACCGAGTTGCTGCGAGCCCCAGAAGCGGCCGATGAGCAGGTTATCGGTGTTGCGCGAGAAATAGTTCAGCACCGTGAAGCCGGTGATGTTTCCGCCGAAGGCGAGCATCTCGCGCACGCGCGTGCTGCGCTTGGGCAGGCTGGGGCGCCAGCGGAGCACGATCCACGCGAGCACGGCACCGCTGATCGAGTACGTGAGCTGATTCCCGACGATGGCCCAGTAGGACATCTTCTCGTACGCCATCGTGATGCCGACGACGCTGGCGAGCGTGATCGAGAACACGTCGTTGGCGGCGAGGATGCCGAAGCGCATGCGCCGCCTGAGCAGCGCCTGGTGTTGCACGCTGAAGCCGCTCACCAGAAATCCACTGGCGAGGGCGATCGTGATGTTCGTTAGGCGGGGCTCGCCGTAGAATCGCGCGATGACCGGCGCGATGGCGGCCGCGAGGAGCGCGATGCACACGCCCGCGGCGCCGTTGATCCAGAACAGGCTGCTGGCCTCGTCGTGCGTGAGGACGGCGCGCTGAATCGTGGCGCGCGACAGCCCGATGTCCTTGAAGATCGTGAGGAATCCGGTGACGACGGTGACCATGCCGATGAGGCCGTAGTCGCGCGGCGTGAGCAGCCGCGCCATGACCATCGTCGCGAGCAAGCCGATGAGAAACTGCGAGGCCTGCGACCCGACAGTGAACGCGCCGCCGCGAATCGCCCGGCCGGCGACGCCCTGGCGCAGATCATCGGTGCGAAAGACCTGATCGCGATCGAGAGAGACAGTCAACGGGAAGTCAGATAAAGAAAGCCAGACGCTCGTGGCCGCGCGTTACCGGATCGCGGCGGTCGCGACGTCCGGCACCATCCCTGTGTCCTGCCGGACCTCTCGCGCGTACGGGAAATACCGCTTGAGCTTCAAGAACTGTTTTTCGTACAGGTGCCAACTGAGCAACGACAGCGCAATGGTCACGCCAGTAACGCCCGCCAGGACCACGAGTCCCAGCGGGACGCGCGAGCCCATCACCTCGGGTGGCGCGAGGGTCCATGGCGCAACGGTGTTGGCGCCCCACAAGACGAACTCGTGCAGGATGTACATCGCGTAGCTGTAGCGCCCCATGAACCGCATGGTCTTGCTGGTGAAGAACCGGTGGGTGCGCGATCCCGGCGGCGCGTCGAGCGCGACCAGCAGCAGCCCGCCTAACGCGAACACGATGAGCGGGAACCCAACGCTCCCGACGACGGCCGAGGCGAGGTCGGAGCGCGAGAGCTCGGTCCAGAGCATGAGCGCGAGCGCGGGGCCGGCGCACACGAGCGCGGCCGGCTTGAGCCATCGCGCGAGCGCGGCGGCGCCGCCCGGCCCGCGGAGCGTGAGCGCCATCATGGCGCCGAGCAGGAGGCCCTGCGCGCGGAACGGCGTGAGCAGGTAGAGGGCCTTCGGGTCCTGGCCCGTTAAGACCCAGAGCCCGCACAGCCCAACGCTGCAGGCGATGAGCACCGCGCACAACTTCACCAGGCGTTCGCGGTCCACGAGGAGCACCACGAAGGGCCAGATGAAATAGAACTGTTCTTCGACGGCGAGCGACCAGAAGTGCACCGTCGGAAACGGCGGGTATCCGCGCAGGTAGTAGCCGAAGTTGCCGGCGTACAGCCACTCGAACCATCGCAGGCGGTCGAGCTGGGCGACGGCGTCGGCGGGATGGTTCAGCAGGTGCGGAATGATGAAGTACACGACGAACAACGAGCCGTAGAACAGCGGGAAGATGCGCAGGATCCGGCGGCCGTAGAAATTGCGCAGATAATGCGCGCCGTTTTTCGTGTCGCTCAAAATGCCGGTGATGAGAAAACCCGACAGCACGAAAAACAAATCGACGCCGGTCCAGCCGAGGTTCGAGAGGTGCCACAGGAATCCGCCGGCGCCGGGGAGCGAGGCATGGGTGGGCGGATAGATGTTGTTGATGAGGACGACGGTGATGGCGAGGCCGCGGACGCCGTCGAGCGCCGGGACGCGCGGCTCGTTGGACGACCCGGCAACGCCGCGCGCGAGCCGGGTTTCCAGGGCCTGCGCGGTCACGGTCGCGTGGACGCCGGCATCGCGCCGCTCAGCGGCCGGAGAGCGCGGCGGCGATACGTTCTCCCGCCTTCCCGTCCCAGCCTTCCGGCCGGCGCGTCGCCCCGGTGCGCCTAACGGAGCGCACGGCGGCGGCGAGCGCGGCCGGGTCCGGCACCAACCGGTTGGTCCCCTCGGTGATCGTGATGGGCCGCTCGGTGTTCTCGCGCACCGTTAGGCAGGGGACGCCGAGGGCGGTGGTTTCTTCCTGGAGCCCGCCGGAATCGGTGACGACGACGTGCGCGCCCTGCACCAGGTCGAGCATCTCGGCGTACCCCACGGGCTCCATCAGTTTCACGGCGCCCAGGTCGATGCCCGCATCGCGGAGCCGCTGCTGGGTGCGCGGGTGCGCGGGGAACACCACCGCGTAGTCGCGCGAGAGATCGCGGAGGGCGTCCGCGATGCCGGCGAGGCGGCGGGGCTCGTCGACGTTGGACGGGCGGTGGAGCGTGACCACGACGGCCCTGCCGTCCACGCCTAACTTGGCGCGGAAGCCGGACGCGCGCGCCGTCGGCAGCGCGTGGAGCAGCGAGTCGATCATCACGTTGCCGACGAACACGATCTCGCTCTCGGGCTCGCCCTCGGCGCGCAGCGTCTCGTCCGCGTCGCGGGACGGCGTGAGGAGCAGCGACGCGAGGCGGTCGGTCACGATGCGGTTTATTTCCTCGGGCATCGACCAATCGCGGCTGCGGAGTCCCGCCTCGACGTGCGCCACGCGGAGACCGAGTTTGACGGCGACGATCGCGGCGGCCATGGTGGAATTGACGTCGCCGTAGACCACGACCCAGTCTGGGCGCTCGCGCTCGAGCACGGGCTCGATGCGTTCGACGATTCGCGCCGTTTGCACCGCGTGCGATGCGGATCCGACTCCCAGGTCCACGTCGGGCTGCGGAATGCCCAGGTCGCGGAAGAACGCGCCGGACATGGCATCATCGTAGTGCTGGCCGGTGTGGACGACCGTTTGCACCAGACCGGCCTGGGCGGCGGCGCGATGGACGGGCGCGAGCTTGGGGAAATTTGGGCGGGCGCCCACGACGTGCAGGAGTTTCATCGGATCGAATATACAGAGCGCCGGTTTCGCTGGGACTCGAGAGTTTGTATGTCCCTAAAGTGCACTTCGATCACAAAAAGATGTGGCCAGATCACATTACGTGCAGGCATGCACAAAACGCGACGACGAGGGTAGAGGGTACGGCACCTCGAGAATGGCGGGCTCCTCTGTGGTTGTCCAAGCTCCTCTGTGGTTGTTCCAGCTCCTCTGTGGTTGTTCAAGCTCCTCTGTGGTTGTTCCAGCTCCTCTGTAGTTGTTCCAGCTCCTCTGTAGTTGTTCAAAAGGATAACGAAAGGGATTCAAGGGATGGGGATGATCGACGCCGTACGCATTCAAGATCAATCAGCCACGCGCGTGGAGACTGCCAGGTGCGTTTGTGATGAACCCTCGGTCGAAGCAGAAGCGATCGTCCCCATCCCTTGAATCCTTTTTGTTATCCTTTTGAACAACTACAGAGGATCTGGAACAACTACAGAGGAGCTCGCCATTGGAAGGGGTCGCCGTCGAATGATTCGGCTCTTTCCAGTTCGGAGCGCGGTTGTATGATTACCAGGCTGGATTTCTAGGGGTGCCGGTGCCTTGAGCTCACCGATCCAAAGCGGCTTCATGATGTTGCGCAAACCGATGCCGGTCGCGCGCTCGATCCACTGGGTCCCAGCAGGATCGGACAGCGCAGCCGCCGTCTCGGGTGCGGATGTGCCGCTGTTCATCACCCAAGGCGCGCTGCGCGAAGCAATGCGCCATCTGCGGTCCGATCCCGAGCAGGAGCTCATGGGCTTCCTACTCGGCAACCTCTTCGAGTGTCCGGATACCGGGTCGCGTTACGTAGTCATTACGAGCGCGATGCGGACGGGTCACGTCATCGGAGAGGTCGAACCGGTTCAGATCCCCGAAGAAGAATGGTTGGGGATGCAGCTCGAGCTCCGCCGCCGGCGTGCCGGGCTCATGGGTTGGTACCACAGCGCACCCTTCGTCGGCAGCTCCCCGGCTCGAATCGATATCGAGACGCATCGCGATCGCTTTCGCGAGCCGTGGCAGTCGGGACTCGTCATCGCGACCACCGGCCCCGAACCGACCGGCGGCTTCTTTCGGTTGGCCCAGGATGGATCGCTGAACGGGATGCTCATCCCCTTCGACGAAATCGTCGACGACGATGCGCTGCTGCCCGGCGGCCGCAAGCGCGCGCTCATCGACTGGGCGAACTACCGCACCGAGCAGCCAGTCGAGAGCGACCGCTCGGAACGCCGGCCGCACATACCACCGCCGCGGCGCGCCACACCGGAGCCGCCGGATCCAGCGTTGGCCGGCATGACCAGCCAGCCGACGCTGCCCGTGATGCTGCCCGAGGCGTCGCTGTTCGACGACGAGCTCCCGCTCCCACCCATGCCCGCGACGCGGCGGCTGCGGTTCGGCGCCATCGCCACGGTTCTGTTAGGCGTGGGCGCCGCGGCGGCCGGGCTCTGGTGGTGGAATCACCGCGGCACCATCGAGCCGCCATCGGCGTTGTCGGGCGTGTTCTCGTCGCGGTCGGCGCCGGCGGCCACCGACCGGTTGCGCGACACGACGGTGTACGCGCCGCCGCGCGATACGTCCGGCCTGGGCGGCGGATCGATGGCGGCCGCGCCGCCACCTCCCGTTTTGCCTAACAGCACGGCGGTGTCGAATCCCGCGATGGGACGGACACCCCCGGGCGGCTCGATGTCGGCGGCGCCGGCCGCGCCGCCGACATCGCAGCCCGCGCAGACCGCGCCTAACGTAACGGCGACCGTGCCGTCGGCACCCGTGCCCAACGCCGCGCCGGCGCCGGACGCCAAGATGCAGCGGTTCGACGCGCTGGCCGACTCGCTGGAGCAGGCCCTCCGGAACTTCCAGGATCGCAACGCCGACTTCACGATGAAACGTCTCACGTGCCGCGGACTCGGCGTGGGCTACCAGACCGCGGACGACGCGTACATCGCGCTCGCCCGGACGTACGGCAGCGTGCGCGCCACCATCGACCCCACGCGCGACGCGCGGTTCCGCAAGCTCTCGTCGCAGATCGGCGACGTGAACAACACATTCGACGCCTCCAAGTGCCCGCGGCCGTGACATGCGACTGACACCGGACGAAGACGACGAGGATCGCGAGGACGATCTCGACGACGAGTTTCCGTTAGGCGACGAGACGGTGGACACCGAAGCGATGGTCGTGTGTCCCTATTGCGGCGAACCGGTCGACATCGCCCTCGATCCGGCGGGCGGCACGGACCAGCGCTACGAGGAAGACTGCGAGGTGTGCTGCCAGCCGTGGCAGGTGCACGTGACTTACGGGCCCGACGGCCGCGCCGCCGTGACCGTCACGCCGTTGGACGCCTAACGCAGACCTCAGGCTGAGACGCCGTAAAAGACTGCCACAGCGTGAAAGGATAACAACACGCCTTTGTCAAAGAGACCATGCCGTTGCCGCGCTTCGTGACGTGGTAGACGGTCTACGGCACGTTGGGCAGGAACGGTTTGTAGCCATCGGCCAGCGCGGTATTTCACGTCGCGATACTTGGCGATCGCGCGTTATTCATGGTGCGCCATGATCCCATCCAAACCGCGGTTCATACTCGCGCTCGTCGTCCTGGGCCTCATCGGGTACCTGTCGATCGCGGCGCCCAAGCCGGTGCCGCCGCTCGCACCGTTCCTGGATCCCGTGCGTGGCGTGTGGGCGGTGGCGCGGAATGCGGTGCTGCCGCAGACGGCGGCCGGCACGGTCCCCGGCCTAACGGCGCCGGCGCGGGTGTTCTACGATCTGCGCGGCGTCCCGCACGTGTTTGCCGCAAGCGAGCTGGATGCGTACCGGGCGTTGGGCTACGTGACCGCGCGCGACCGGTTGTTCCAACTGGACCTGCAGACGCGCGCCGCTGCGGGCACGCTCACGGAGCTCGTGGGTCCGGCTGCGTTAGGCGTGGACCAGGAAACCCGCGCGTTGGGCCTGCCGCGCGCCGTGGAGCGGCAGCTCTTGGGCGTGGACACCGCGAGCGAGGCGTGGCGCACGGCGGAGGCGTACAGCGACGGGATCAACGCGTACATCGACGGCATGCACGCGGCGGACCTGCCGCTCGAGTACCGCCTGCTCGATGCGCGGCCCGCGCGATGGAAGCCGGTGAACACGCTGTATCTGTTTGCGCGCATGGGGTTCACGCTGGCGTACGACCCCGAGGAGCTGAGGCGGCTGCGCGTCGCGGCACTCGTCGGAGACCGCGCCGCCGACGCGCTCCTCTCGACGCGCGCGGCGATCCAGGAGCCGATCGAGCCCAACGGACAGACCGCGCCGCGCATCGACTCCACGCCGCTGCCGCCGCCGGGCGCGCCGGACACCGCCGCCGGTGCGCTGGCGCTCGCGTTAGGCAGTGCGACGCGCGGGCTCGACGCGCCGGCGCGCCACGGGTCGGGCGGCGACGTGACGTTGGGCAGCAACAACTGGGCGGTGTCGCCCGCGCGCACGCGTGACAAGTTCGCCTTACTGGCGGGCGATCCGCACCTCGACCTGACGCTGCCGTCGATCTGGTACGCGGCACACCTCTCGGCGGGCGGGTTGGATGTGTACGGTGTGACGCTGCCGGGCGCGCCGGCCGTGACCATCGGGTTCAATCGCAACGTCGCGTGGACGTTCACCAACACCGGCGCCGATGTGATGGACTTCTACGCCGAATCGGTGGATGTAGCCGCGCACCCGACGAAATATCTGCTGGACGGAACGTGGCGTCCGCTCGAGCAGCGCGTGGAACGCTATCGCGACACCGAGGGGCGCGTGTTCGCGACCGATACGGTGTTGTATACGCATCGGGGTCCCATGCGTCGCGCGGGCGGACGGTGGCTGTCGATGCGATGGACGGTCCTCGATCGGCCGATGATGATCGCGACGTTCCTGCAGATCGCACACGCGCGCAGCGCCGACGAATGGTTATCCGACATGAGCACGTACGCGTGGCCGGCGCAGAACATGCTCGTGGCCGACCGCTCGGGCACGATCGCGATCCGGTCGACGGGGACCTTTCCGACGCGGCCGGACAACGGGCGCGGCGACATCGTGCGCGACGGCACGAAGTCGGCGAGCGACTGGACCGGATCGTGGCCCGTGTCGCGCTATCCCGGTGCGCGAAATCGGGCGCAGGGATATCTCGCATCGGCCAACCAGCAGCCCGTCGATCCCCGCATGGACTCGGCGTACCTGGGAGCCGACTGGCCGGATCCATGGCGGGCCATGCGCATCAACGCGCTGTTGCGCGCGGACTCGCAGGCGACGGTGGACGACATGCGCAACGACCAGACCGATCCCGGCAGCGCGCGTGCGGATCTGTTCGTGCCGGCCTTCCTCGCCGCCGCGCACACCGTGCTGGCGGCCACGCCTAACGATTCGGTGCTGCACGACGCGTCCGATCTGTTGGGCGCATGGGACCGCCGCTATACGGAGGACAACGAGCGCGCGGTG
>DATJET010000215.1:0-10015 GCA_035496295.1 Gemmatimonadaceae bacterium | reverse complement strand
CAGGAGCTCGACGTGCGTGAAGCCCAATCGCTTCACGTGCTCGGCGAGCCGGGGCGCGATCTCGCGATAGGTGAGCACGCGGTTGTCTTCCGGCGCGCGCATCCACGACCCGAGGTGCACTTCGTAGATGGCCATTGGGCTGCGGGCCACATCTGCCGACTCGCGCGATGCGACCCATGCATCGTCCGCCCAACGGTGGCGTCCGGCCTCGACGACGCGCGACGCGGTGCCCGGCGGCATCTCCATCGCGAAAGCGAACGGATCGGTCTTCACGCGCAGTTGGCCCTGCGCGGTGAGGATCTCGAACTTGTAGAGCGCGCCGGCATCGGCGCCCGGTACGAACAGCTCGAACACGCCCGAGCTGCCGAGTGAGCGCATGGGGAGCAGGCGGCCATCCCACCCGTCGAAGTCGCCGACGACGCTCACGCGCTTGGCCGTCGGCGCCCACACCGCGAATGAGGTACCACGCTCCCCGTCGATGTCGCGCACGTGCGCACCGAGCACGTCCCACAGCCGCAGATGCGTGCCTTCGTTGAACAGGTGCAGGTCGACCTCGCCTAACGTTGGCAAAAATCGGTACGGGTCGCCGCGCTCCCAGGTGCCGCCGCCGGCGAACGTGAAACGGAGCCGGTACTGGAGCGGCAGCGTTGCGCCGGCAACGAAGCCTTCGAACACACCCTGCCCAACGGGATCGAGCGCTACGGCGCGACCGCCGGCGAGCAGCGCATCGACACCGCTCGCGTCCGGATGGAACGCGCGGATGACGACGCCGCGCTCGTCGCCGCGCGCGGCCGCGTGCGCGCCGAGAATTCGATGGGGATCGGCGTGCTCGCCCGCGGCGAGCCGCGCCATGTCGCCACGCGACACGGCCGGCTCGGACTCGATCGCCGGCGTGCGCGCTCCGCCTGGCTGACGGCCGGCGCCGGTGCGCGGTGACTCGCGGCTCATGGCCTAACGCTCACCCGGCCCCGTCGGCGCGTATCGCAGCAGCACCAGCGAGAACGGGGCCATCGTGGTTTCGTGATCGCCGGGCGTCACGCCCTGACGAACAGCCGTGTGGATCATCTCGGCCCACGTGCCCGGCACCGGCATCGTCGGCAACACGAATCGGCGAATCTCCTCCTGGTTGTTCACAATGAGCAGCAAACTGTCGCCCTTGATCGGTCGCCCGTGATCGTCGATGTCGTCGGAGGCGTCGCCGTTGATCAGCATGCCGAGGACGTGCGAGTTGGCGTCGTGCCAGTCGGCGTCCGTCATCTCGCGGCCATCGGGGTGGATCCACGACAGGTCCTTCGCTCCCGACGCATCGAGCGCCTGGCCGCGCAGGAACCCGCGGCGCCGCAGCACCGGATTCTCGCGACGGATCTCGAACACGCGCCGCGTGAAGTCGAGCATCGCGCGCTGGCGTGCCTCGAGCGACCAATCGACCCACGTCGTCTCGTTGTCCTGCGCGTACGCGTTGTTGTTGCCGAGCTGGGTGCGCCCCATCTCGTCGCCGTGCGACAACATCGGCACGCCTTCCGAGAACGCGAGCGTGGCGATGAAGTTGCGCATGATGCGCTCGCGGCGCGCGAGGATGCGCGGATCGTGCGTCGGTCCCTCGACGCCCCAGTTGCGGCTGTAGTTGGCGTCGGTACCGTCGCGGTTGGTCTCGCCGTTAGGCAGGTTGTGCTTGTGCTCGTAGCTCGCCAGGTCGCGCAGCGTGAAGCCATCGTGCGCCGTCACGAAGTTGATGCTCGCGTACGTCGGGCGGTCGCTCCACTGGTAGATGTCGCTGCTCCCGGAGAGGCGCGACGCGAGGTCGTTCACGATACCGGCGTCGCCGCGCCAGAAGCGGCGCACGTCGTCGCGATACTTGCCGTTCCACTCCGCCCAACCGATCGGGAAGTTGCCCACCTGGTAGCCGCCCGGCCCGACGTCCCATGGTTCGGCGATGAGCTTGACGCGCGACAACACCGGATCCTGGTGGATGATGTCGAAGAACGTGGCTAACCGATTGACTTCGTACAACTCGCGTGCCAGCACCGGCGCCAGGTCGAAGCGGAATCCGTCGACGTGCATCTCCGTGACCCAGTAGCGGAGCGAGTCCATGATGAGCTGGACGGTCCGCGGGTGCTGCATGTTGAGCGAGTTGCCGGTTCCCGTGAAGTCGACGTAGAAGCGCGGATTCTGCGGATCGAGCCGGTAGTACGCGGCGTTGTCGATGCCGCGCAGCGACAGCGTTGGGCCGAGGTGGTTGCCTTCGGCCGTGTGGTTGTAGACGACGTCGAGGATGACTTCGATCCCGGCCGAGTGGAGCGTTTTCACCATCGACTTGAACTCGCCCACCTGCCGGCCCATCGCGCCGCCGGCGTAGCGCACGTCGGGCGCGAAGAATCCGATCGAGTTGTAACCCCAGTAATTCGTGAGCCCGCGCTCGGCGAGCGCGCGATCGATGGCGAAATGGTGCACCGGCAGGAGCTCGACGGCCGTCACGCCTAACGAGAGGAGGTGGTCGATGATCGCGTCCGACGCCAGGCCGAGGTACGTGCCGCGCACGTGCTCCGGTACCTGCGGGTGCCGCTTGGTGAGACCTTTCACGTGGCATTCGTAGATCACCGTGCGGTGCCACGGGACGCGCGGCGGACGGTCGCCGCTCCACGTGAACGCCGAGTCGCACACGACGCACTTGGGCATGTGGCCGGCGCTGTTGGAGTGGTTCATCTCGAGGTCCTGCAGCGGACTGCCCACTTGATAGCCGAACAGCGCATCGCTCCACTGGATCGAACCGCCGATTGCCTTGGCGTACGGGTCGATGAGCAGACACGACGGATTGAAGCGATGCCCTTCCTCCGGCCGATACGGTCCGTGCACACGGTAGCCGTACAGTTGCCCGGGACGCACGTCGGGAAGATAGCAGTGCCAGATCTGGTCGTTTCGCTCGCGCAGCGCGATGCGCGTGCTCTCGACGGCATCATCGGGCCCGCTGAACAGACACAGCTCGACGCCGCTCGCATTCTCGGAGAAGATCGCGAAGTTGACGCCTTCGCCGTCCCAGCTTGCGCCGAGCGGATACGGCTGGCCGGGCCAGACGCGCACGTCAGCGGCCCTCGAGGCGGTAGAGCACGGCGCTCTCCGGGAGCACGCGGACGCGCGAGACGCCGTCGCGCTGCTTCGTTAGGCGGGGCGTGTCGCTCGGTCCGCCGTAGCGCGCGTTGCGGGTGGAGAACCGGAGCCGCCACAGCCGGCCAGGCGGCGGTGCCGGCACGGGTACGTGGTGCTCGACGGCCGAAAAGTTGTACGCGGCGAACAGCATGTGCGCGTGCCCGTCCGTTGGGCGGAGGTCCACCGAGAGCCAGGCGCCATCCGGATCGACGGCTGTCGAGAGTGCCGCGCGACCGGGTTGGAGCGCGCGCTCTTCGCGTCGCAGCGCGAGGAGGTCCCGGAAGAGCGCGAGCGCCGCACGCGACGAAGGCCCCGCGGCCGCCCGATCGAGACGCGAGCGGTCGAACGTGGCGGGATCGGCGGGATCGGGCGGCGGCGGGTCGACGGAATGGCCGCGCTCGATGATCTCTCGCACGCGACCGTCGCGCACCAACGCACAGAGCGCGTCGCTCTCGTGGCTCACGAAGTACAGGAACGGGTGCGTCTCGCCGTATTCCTCGCCCATGAAGACTAACGGAACGTACGGCGACAGCAGCAGCAGCGCGGTCGCCAGCGCCCGCTTCCCGGGCGACACGAGCGCGGCGAGACGCTCGCCGCACGCGCGATTGCCCACCTGATCGTGGTTCTGCACGTAGAACACGAACCGGTCGGGCGGCACGTCGGTGGCCGGCGCGCTGGGCACGCCGCGCAGCGAGCGCAGTGTAGAAGTACGCTCGAGCGCAGCGGCGACGTCGGCCGCGCCGCGTACGCCGGCGTACGACTGCACGTTCTCGCGCGTGAGGGCGACGTGCGCGCCGCGCTGGAAATCATCGCTCCACTGCGCGTCGAGACCGAGTCCGCCGGACGCCACCGGCCGCACGAGCACGGGATCCATCACATCGCTCTCGGCGATCACGTGCACGCGGCGGCCGAGGATGGCGGACTGGGCGTGGATGGCAGCGGCGATGTCGTACACGATGTGCGGCGTGCTGTCGTCGTGAATCATCGGCACCGCGTCGAGGCGCAAGGCATCGAGGTGGTACTCGACAATCCAGTAGAGCGCGTTGTCGATCACGTAGCGCCGAACGTCGGCGTGCGACGGCTGCGGCCCATCGAGGTCGAACGACGCGCCCCACGGCGACCGATGCGTGGTGGAGAGATACGGCGCGAACGCGTGGAGGGACGATCCCTCGGGGCCGATGTGGTTGTAGACGACATCGAGCACGACAGCGACGCCCGCGGCGTGCGCCGCATCGACGAATCGGCGCAACCCTTCGGGTCCGCCGTAGCTGTTCTGCGGCGCGTAGAGGTGCGCGCCGTCGTACCCCCAGTTGCGCGTTCCGGGGAACTGGGCGACCGGCATGAGCTCAATGGCGGTAATGCCTAACTCAGCGAGCGGCGCCAAGTGCCCGATGGCTGCCTCGAAGGTACCGGCGTGCGTGAATGTGCCGACGTGCATCTCGTAGATCACGTAGTCGGCCATGTCGATGCCGCGCCAGGCAGCATCGCGCCACGGGAAGTGGTGCGGGTCGACGATGCGCGACGCGCCGCAGACACCATATGGCTGAAACCGGCTGACGGGATCGGGGAGCGGCGGCCCGCCGTCGAGGGAGTAGGCGTAGTCGTCGCCGGCGCCCACGCCGGACACCGCGCTCTCGAAGAGCCCCGCCTCGCGCGGCGCGAGCGGGTGACGCCGATCGCCGATCACGACGTCGACGCGCCTAGCGTTAGGCGCCCACACGCGGAAAGTGGCGCCGCCCTGTGGCGCAGCGCTCGCGCCGCGGCCGAGGACCCAACGGTCGTGCGCAGATTGGCGCAAACTGGCGTGTTGAACGTCAGGTATCGCAGACGAATTCATCGGGAGCGTTCGATCTCGTCGGCCCGGCCAACCGCCTCGCGCGGCAGGCCCGGTTGGGCGCCGTCGGCGCCATGACTCGCCCGAATCTTAACGTCTTGCCCGGTGCGTCGGAGAATCCGCAACGTCGAGTCCGAGGTGACGGCTGGATAACGTCGGAGAAAGCGCGCGGGTAACGCGCGCTGGCGAGTATCCGCTTCGTGCGACGAGACCACCGCCACCAGGAGGATACATGCCGCGCTGGATAACAAGATTGACCATCATGGTCTGTGCCGTGTGCGCAATGAGCGCGTGCTCGAAGTCCCGCGCCAATACTGCGTCCGCGGCAACCTCTGACCCAGGCGGCGCAACGACAGCCGCCGGTGCGGACACCGTCGCAGTCAACTGCGCCAAGGCGTTCTCGCCCAACGACCTGGCCGGACTTCTCAGGGCCCCGGTGACGACGACTGCACATACGGGCAACCCAGGCTGGTGCGATTTCGGCAACGACCAGGTAGCTGACGTCAACGTGAGCATAGGCGACGACGAGACGTCGGAATCAGTGGAGTGGAATGATGCGACGAAAGGTCCCAACCGTCCCAAGTTCGTTGCCTTGCCGGGCGTGGGGGACCAAGCCATGTACAAAGCGCGCACCGCCGCCACGAACCCTGAAGTCGTGAGCAAGAAGGGCACGTTCTACTGCCTCGTGACTATCGACGGGGGAAACGACAACGCGTACAAGTCACTCAGCGCCGGAGACCTGGCGAAGCGGTTAGGTGCGCTGTGCAACAAGATGTTCGCCGCAGCGGGCGTGTAGCAGTCGCGCATGGTCAGAATAGGCGCGCGATCCCGCGCAGCGGGATCCACACCCATTCGGGCCGATTGTTCAGCTCATAGCGCAATTCGTAGAAGAGCTTCTCCATCTCGAACAGCGCGACCAACGGGTCGTCGGCGCTCGCGTCGTAGCCCGAGAGAAACGCGGCGCGCACGTCGCGCTCCCAGTGCGCGGCGGCGATCTCCGTCTTGGCATCCACGCCTAACCCACCGCGCTCGGCGGCGGCGGTCGCGGCGGCGTAGGCGAACGACCGCAGCATGCCGGCGACGTCGCGCAGCGGGCTGCTCAGCGCGCGCCGTTCGGACAACGGCCGCGAGGGCTCGCCCTCGAAATCGACGATGAACCAGACGCCCCTTTCGCCGCGCAACAACTGGCCCAGGTGATAGTCACCGTGGTGCCGTGTTTTGCGCAGCGCACCGGCGCCGGCCGACTGGAGCGCCGAGCGGACGCGCACGGCGACGTCGTCGAGGCGCTCGAGCGCGGCGGCGCGGCGGCCGGCGATGGCACGCGCCATCGCCTGGTGGGACTTGGGCAGCATACCCGCGCGCTCGCCTAACAGTGTGAGCGCGTCCTCCACCGCGCCCCGCGCCGCCCGCTCCCAGTGCTCGGCGTCGCCTAACGTGACGGGATCGGTGCGGAAGCCCGGCGTGTCCGGCGAGGAGGCGAGGGCCGCGTGCAGGTCGCGCGTCATGCGGCCAATGCGCACGGCCTCGCTCGCGAACGCCGTGGTGCCATCGCCGGGTGCGGCGCGCAACGCGGCGCGTGCCTCGTCGAGGGCGATCGCCCACCCGTCGCGCGCGCCGCTCACGAAGCGTGACAGCATGCCGGTCACGTAGGTCGCGCCGACGGCGTCGCTGTAATGGATCACGCCTAACACAGCAGGCGTGTGCTGGAACGTCGTGTGCGTCGTGAGGAACGTGCCGATCTCGACATCCGGATTCTCGCCGTGCTCGAGCCGGCGGAAGAGCTTGAGCATCGCGCGGTCGCCGAAGCGGACGGACGTGTTGCTCTGTTCGGCGCGGCTCACGTCGGACGGGAGCGCGTCGAGGCCGCGCGTGGGGGGGCCGACGGGATCGATGGTCCAGCGTGCGCCGTCGCCCTCAAAGGCGGCGCCTTCGCCTAACGCAGCGCCCAGCCGCGCGCGGAAGCCGGCGTCCTCGAGGGCATCGATCAGGACGCCCTGCTCGCGGCCCGCCGAAATGCGCGCCAGCACGGCACCCGCACCGGGCTCGTCGTGCGGCTCGCCGGCGCGCGCGACGAGCGGCAGCTGGTAACTCTGCTCGGCGCCGGTCGCGTCGGTCGTGAGGATGCGCGTCACCACCGCGCGGTCATCGCCCCACTGCAGCGGGATCACCTCGGTGACGTGCGCTTCGGCCGGCGGCCGTCCCTTGGCGCCGAACCAGCGACGCGTCACGAGCCATCGCGCCAGGTCGCTCGGCGCGAGCTCGCGCACCACTGCCGGGTCGAGCGCGTCGGCCACCGACCCACCGTGCACGCGCAGTAGCGGCGCCGGCGCGGCCGTCACGACGATGCGCCGTCGGATTGAGGCGGGACGAGGTGAAACCAGTAGAACGTGTGCGGGCCTAACGACAGGAAATACGGCTGATCGCCGATGACCGGAAAGCGCACGTTCCCTATGATCTCGAGCGGCGTCCAGCCCTTCCAGCGCTGCAGGTTGATCTCAACCGGTTGGACGAACCGCGACAGATTGTTCACGCACAGGATCACCTGGTCTTCGTGACGCCGGAGAAACGTGAGCACCTTCCGGTTCTCGGGGAGCAGCATCTCGAATTTGCCGCGGCCGAACGCGTGAAACTGTTTCCGCACTTTGACGATCCGCCGCATCCAGCGCAGCAGCGACGTCTGCGTGCGCTCTTCCGATGCGACGTTGATCGCCTGATATCCGTAGGGCGGGTCGACGATCAGCGGATAGTAGAGCGCTTGTTGATCGCCCTCGGAAAATCCCGCGTTCCAACCGGGCGTCCATTGCATGGGCGTGCGCACGCCGTTGCGGTCGCCCAGGTAGATGTTGTCGCCCATGCCGATCTCGTCGCCGTAGTAGATGATCGGCGTGCCGGGCATGGTCATGAGCAGCGCGTTCATCAACTCGATCTGACGACGGCCGTTGTCGAGCAGCGGCGCGAGCCGGCGGCGGATCCCGATGTTGATGCGCATCCGTGGATCCCGCGCGTACTCCCGGTACATGTAGTCGCGCTCGTGGTCGGTGACCATCTCGAGCGTGAGCTCATCGTGGTTGCGCAGAAAGATCGCCCACTGGCAATCGTTGGGCAGCGCCGGCGTCTGCGCGAGAATCTCGACGATCGGACTGCGGTCTTCCTGGCGCAGCGCCATGTACATCCGGGGCATGAGCGGAAAGTGGAAGGCCATGTGGCATTCGTCGCTCTGGCCGAAGTACGGCATCACATCGCTCGGCCACTGATTGGCCTCGGCGAGGAACACCCGCCCGTCGAACTCCTCGTCGAGTGTGCGGCGGAGCTCTTTGAGAATTTTGTGCGTGTCCGCCAGGTTCTCGCAGTTTGTGCCGTCGCGCTCGACGAGGTACGGAATGGCGTCGAGCCGCATCCCGTCCACGCCCATGCGAAACCAGAATCGCATCACATCCTTCACCGCTTCGACGACGGCGGGGTTGTCGAAGTTGAGATCGGGCTGGTGGCTGAAGAACCGGTGCCAGTAGAACTGTCCGGCCACCGGATCCCAGGCCCAATTCGATTTCTCGGTATCCGTGAAAATGATGCGGGCGTCGGCGTAGCGGGTGGGATCATCGCTCCACACGTAGAACGCGCGCTCGAGCGAATCCTTCGGCGCGAGTCGCGCGCGCTGGAACCACGGGTGCTGGTCGGACGTGTGGTTGATCACCAACTCGGTGATGACGCGGATGCCGCGCGCGTGCGACTCCTCGAGCAGGCGCTGAAAATCCGACAGTGCGCCGTACTGCGGGTGAATTGCCTGATACTCGGCGATGTCGTACCCGTCGTCGCGGAGCGGCGATGGATAGAACGGCAACAGCCACAGGCAGTTGACGCCTAACGATTCGATGTAGTCCAGCTTCTCGATCAGCCCCGGGATGTCGCCGTAGCCATCCCGGTTGCTGTCGCGAAAGGACTTGATGTGGATCTGATAGATGACGGCGTCCTTGTACCAGAGCGAGCTCATAGTGGCGATGTGGTGGTCCGCCTAACGCCGCACGAGGAGCACGTGGCCGGGTTCGTCGCGGGGGTCGAGTCGAACGTAGTTGCGGGAGCCGCGCCACGTGTAGCGCGCACCGGTGAGGAGATCCTCGACGCCGTATGCCGCGTCGGTGGCCAGCCCGAGCGCGTCGAGGGGGACGTGCACCATGGTGTCCTGGGCACGCAGGGGATCGAGGTTGACGGCGATCAAGAGATCGTTAGGCGCGCCCACATCCGCCGAGGTCTTGTGGTAGAACAGGATGCGGTCGTTTTCCGAGCGGTGGAAGGTGAGGTTCGCGGCCAGCTGGAGCGCCCGGTTCTCGCGGCGAACGCGATTGATGCGAACGATGTCGCGGTCGATGCTTTCCGGCGCACTCCAATCGCGCGCTTTGACCTCGTACTTCTCCGAGTGGAGGTATTCCTCACTGCCGGACCGGAGCGGGACATTTTCTGCGAGCTCAAATCCGCTGTAGATGCCGTAGAGCGGCGAGAGCGTGGCGGCCAGCAACAGACGCACGCGGAACGCCGGGCGTCCGCCGAGCTGCAGGTACTCGTGCAGGATGTCCGGCGTGTTGGCGAAGAAGTTGGGCCGTAAATACTCGCGCGGCGGTCGCTGCGTGAGCTCCTCGAGATAATCCTGTATCTCGCGGGCAGTCGTCCGCCAGGTGAAATACGTGTACGACTGGGTGAAACCGAGCTTCGCGAGGTGCTTCATGCGCTTGGGGCGCGTGAATGCCTCGGACAGGAAGATCACGTCGGGATGCCGCGCGTGAATGTCGTCGATGAGCCACTGCCAGAACGCGAACGGTTTCGTGTGCGGATTGTCGACGCGGAACGTGTTCACGCCGTGCGAGATCCAGTAGAGGATGATGTCCCGGCAGGCGATCCACAGGCTGTCGCGATCGTCGCACCAGAAGTTCATCGGATAGATGTCCTCGTACTTCTTGGGCGGATTCTCGGCGTACTTGAGCGAGCCATCGGGACGCGAGAAGAACCAGTCGGGATGTTCGCGCAGCCAGGGATGATCGGGCGAGG
>DATJET010000214.1:0-25921 GCA_035496295.1 Gemmatimonadaceae bacterium | reverse complement strand
GATGCGGTTGGAGACGTCGGCCACGGTGGAGGCGGTGGAGAGGTCGGCCACGAAGGCGTGTCCGCGCTGGCGGTTCACCTGGTCGACGGCCAGCGCGAGCGCGGAGCTCTTCCCCATGCGGCGGTAGCCGTAGACGAGCAGCTTGCTCGCCGGCCGGCGGAGCGCGTCGCGGATGCGCGTGAGCTCGGCGACGCGATCGGTGAAGAATTCGCCGGTGACGAGCCCGTGGATGCGGAACGGATTCTCGGCCATGGGGATCTCGCAGGTACTGTCACGTAGTGCCGCCTTACTAAGCGGTCGCTTAGTAAGCGGCTGCTGAGGGTCAGATCGACCCCTGGAGCGACTCTTGTATCTTCGGTATCTATTCGGTATCATCGTTCCCCCGCAACCCCCAGCAGTGCTATGCAGCAACCCGCTCTGTTTTCAGCCGCCGTCGAGCGCTCCCTCCGCCAACTGCCCGTCATCGGCGAGCAGCGCGACATCACGTACTACGGCAGCCACGCCCGGAGCATCATCAACGGGCCCGAGATCACGGGGATGGGGTTCTGGTCGATCAACCCCTACATCGGGTGCGCGTTCGGGTGTGCGTACTGCTATGCCCGCTACGCGCACCGCTACGTGATGGAGCGGGCCACCGATGCCGACCGCTTGACCGGCGCCGCCGAGCAGGACGTCGGGCGCATTCCGCCCTGGTTGGCGTTCGAGCGTCACATCTTCGTCAAACGCAACGGGCCCGAGCTGCTGGCGCGCACGCTCCGCCACGGGAGTGACCGCTTCCGCGCGCTCGCCGAGGGCGACTGGATCGCCATCGGGACCGCCACGGATCCGTATCAGCCGGCGGAGCGCCGGTTCGCGATCACCCGCGGCATCCTCGAGGTGCTGGCCGAGCATCCGGCGCTCCACGTCTCGATCACCACCAAGAGTCCGTTAGTCACGCGCGACGTGGATGTGCTGGCGCGCATCGCCCGGCACTCGGCGATCAGCGTACACGTGTCGTTGATCACGGTGAACCGCGTCCTCGCGCGCCGGCTCGAGCCGCGCGCGCCCACGCCGGACGCGCGGCTGCGCGCGATCGCGCGGCTGCACGACGCGGGCGTGGCGGTGAGCGTGAACTGCATGCCGGTGCTGCCGGGCATCACCGATCATCCGCGCGATCTCGAGGCGCTGGTCGAGCGGGTCGCCGAAGCGGGTGCGTCGCACATCTCCACGGGCGCGCTCCGGCTGCAGCACGAGGCGCGCAAGCGGTATCTCCCGTTCATCGCCAAGGAATTTCCGGAGCTTGCGCCGCGCTACGCGCGCGCCTATGCGCACGCGCACGTGCCGGGCGATCTCTATCGCGAGCGGCTGGCGGCGCTCATGGCCCGGCTCTGTCGCGCGCACGGCCTGCGTCGCACAACCTACGAAGGCGATGACGCCGACGCCGCCGACTCGCCTAACGACACGTCGGGCGATACCGACGCGGCGTCCGAGGCCGACCTGCAGTTCTCGCTCGCGCTGTGAGCCGCCCATGACGGCAGCCGCATCCGCGCTCGTCCCGGCCGTCGCGTCGCCGGCCATCGCGAACGCCGCCGAGCGCCGCCGTGCGGTGGCCGAGCTGCGCGCGCTGCTGCCTAACGAAGCGTCGACCACCGCGGCGGCGGGACTCTCCACCGGCATCGCCGCGCTCGACGCCGCGCTGGCCACACACGGCGTGCCACGCGGCCGCCTCACGGAGCTCCTCGGACGCCGCGGCAGCGGGAAGACGACGCTCCTGCGCGAGCTGGCCCACGCCACCGTGCGCCGTGGGTTGGGCGTGGCCTACGTCGACGCCGCGCGCGCCCTCGCCCCGCGCGACTGGGCATCGCTCGGCACGGACGATGGATTCTGGGTGGTGCGGCCGCGCGATCCGGCGCGCGGGGCCTGGTGCGCCGACATCCTGCTGCGCGGCGGCGCGTTCGCGCTCGTGGTGCTCGACGGTGCGCCGCCGCTTAACTCCCCGGTGGCCACGCGGCTCGTGAGGCTGGCGCACGACACGAATACCGCGCTCGTGGTGACCGGCGTCGGCGACACCGCGCCGGCCACGCGGCTCGCCGGCGCGCTCCGGCTTCGCCTAACCCGCACGCGACAACGACGACGACACGCGATTGCCATCACGGTCGAGAAAGGAGGACGTCGAACAACTGTGGAGGTCGAGTATGTCGTCAGTGTGGCGCGTCGCGTGTGTGCGCATCCCGAGGTTCCCGATCGCCGCGGCGTGGAACGCCCGAAGAGCGGACGCGGAGCGCGAGGCGCCGCCGAGCCAGCTGCGCGTCCCGTCCTCGCCCGCTCCCGACGCTGCGCCGAGCCTCCCGAGCTCGGCGAGCAGCTCCTCGGCGCCGGTGTGGGATGAGCAGCCCATTGCGCTCGTGGATGGAACGCGGCTGCGCGCGGTGTCGGCGGCGGCGGCGCGTGCGCGCGTGAGGCCAGGCATGACGGTGCCCGAAGCGCGAGCGATGTGCGCGGGGCTGACGGTCATCCCGTGGTATGATGATCCGATCATCGCGGCGACCACCACCGTCACCGCCGCACTCCTCGCCGCGAGTCCCCAGGTGACGCCGGTCGCCGGCGAGCCCGGCCTGTGGTGGGTGGGCGCGGCGGGCTTCGATGCGTTAGGCGGCGAGCGCGCGCTCGCCCGGGCGCTCGTGGACGTGGGCCGGCGTTGGCACCCGCGGACGCGCGTGGCGATCGCCGGCTCGTGCGTCGCCGCGCGCGCCGCCACCTGGGCCTCGGGCGCCGCGTTGGGCCCGGTGCGCATTCCGTTAGGCGGCGACGCGCGCTACCTGGCCCGCGCCCCCCTCGCGCTCATCCCCATGGACGACGAGATGCGCGACACCCTCGCCGCGCTGGGCATACGCGACGCCGGCGCGTTCGCCGCCCTCGAGGCGGAAGACGTCGAGCGCCGCTGGGGCGACGAGGGACTCGCCGCGTGGCGCCTCGCGCGCGGCGAGGACGATCGACGCCCCGTGCTCGCCCGCGCTGCGCCGCCGCGCACCGTGGACGCCGAGCTGGCCGCGTCCACGCCCACCATGGAGCCCGTGTTGTTCCTCGTGCGCGCGGCGCTGGACACGCTCGCGTCGGCGCTCGTGGCCGATGGACGCGCGGCTGCTGTCGTCGCGATCACGCTCACGCTCGACGATGCGCGGAGCGCGCTCCCCCGCGCCGGCGCGCGGGCGCACACCGTGACGCGCGAGATCCGCATCCCGCGCCCGACGGCGCGCGCCGCGCACCTGTTCGACCACTGTCGCGCGCTGCTCGAGCGGTGGCCGCTCACCGCGCCCGCGTGCGGCGTGCGCGTGTCGATCACCGCCACGGCGCCGCTCGCCGGCGAGCAGGGCGACCTGCTCGCCACCGAGTGGCGCAACCCGTCGGCCATCGACGCCGCGCTCGCGCGCCTGCGCGCGGAGTTAGGCGACGATGGCGTGGTGAAACCCGTCGCGCGCGACGAGCACGCACCGGAACGCGCCGGCGCCTGGATCCCCGGTGACACCGATGCCGGCGATGATGATGCCGGCGCGGCACCCGAGGTCGCGAACGTCGATGCCGAGCGCAGCGCGCTCCGGCTGCTCGAAACGCCCGAGCCGGCGGTGGTCGCGTGCGACGGCGACGCGCCGCGCGCCGTGCGCTGGCGCGGACGCCGCATCGCGCTCGCGCACGTGACCGGTCCCGAGCGCATCTCGGGCGACTGGTGGCGCGACGATGGCTATCGCCGCACGTACTGGCAGGGCGAAGGAGACGGCATGGAGCTCGTGTTGTTCCGCGAGCGCGACGCGTGGTACGTGCAGGGATGGTATGACTGAGCGGCCCGCCGCGCCGGCGCCTAACGCAGGCTATGTCGAGCTCCACTGCCACTCCGCGTACTCCCTGCTCGACGGCGCCTCGCACCCCGATGCGCTCGTGGCCCGTGCGCGCCGCCTCGGCTTCGCCGCCCTCGCGCTCACCGACCACGATGAGCTAGGCGGCGCCGTCGCCTTCGCCCAGGCCGCCGATGACGCCGGGTTGGGCGGCATCATCGGCGCCGAGATAACCGTTCGGCACGGTGCGATGCCGCCCGACACCGATGACTCCCACCTCGTGCTCCTCGCCGAGTCGCGCGAGGGCTACGCCAACCTGTCCACGATCATCACCCGTGCGCGCATGGAGAGTGGCCGCGGCCAACCTGGCGTGTCGCTCGACGTCGTGGCCCAACACGCCACCGGCCTCTTCGCGCTCACGGGATGTCCGCGGGGCTGGGTGCCGCGCCTGGTCGCTCGCGGCGACCTGGATGGCGCGTGCGAGGCCGCGGCCACGCTGCTCGACATCTTCGCCGCCAAAGTCGCCATCGAATGCTGGGACCACGGCCTCGAGGAGGAACGGCGCCTGGTCCCGCCGCTCATCGCGATCGCGCGCGCCCTCGACATTCCGTGGGTGGTGACCAACGACGTGCACTACGCCGAGCCCCGCGGGCGCATCGTGCACGACGTGCTCACCGCGCTCCGCCACCAGCGCACCCTCGACGCGATGGGCACCCGCCTCCGGCCTAACGGAGAGTGGTACCTCAAGAGCGCGCGGCAGATGGCGCGCCGCTGGCAGCAGTACCCCGAGGGCCTCAGCGCCACGCTCGCCATCGCCGAGCGCTGCGCGTTCCGGATGTACGAGCTCAAGCCCACGCTCCCCATCTTCCCGCTCCCGCCCGGGGTCACCGCCGACGAGTATCTGGCTCGGTTAGTCGAGAGCGGCGCGGCGGAGCGCATACCGGGGTTCAGGGAAGCGGAGGCTGCGCCGTCTGCGGGGAGCGGGCACAGGAAGCGCGCTTCGGGAAGCGTCGGCTGGCGCCGCCTGGGGGAAAAGGGCCTGCATGCCGAGTTCTCCCACTTCCCGAAGGCCGTTAGGCCGATTCCCGAAGCGCGCGTCCAGCGCGCGCTTCCCCCAGGCGGCACAGCCGCCGCTTCCCTCTATCGCACCCAGATCGCCCACGAGCTCGACGTGATCCGCAAGCTCGGCATGGCCGGCTACTTCCTGATCGTCTGGGACATCGTCCGCTTCTCGCGCCGCGAAGGCATCCTTTGCCAGGGCCGCGGCTCCGCCGCCAACTCCGTCGTCTGCTTCTGCCTCGGCATCACCGCCGTCGACCCCGTCAAACTCGGCTTGCTCTTCGAGCGCTTCCTGAGCGAAGACCGCGAAGGCGCACCCGACATCGACATCGACTTCGCCCACCGCGACCGCGAGCGCGTGCTGCAATACGTGTACGAACGCTACGGCCGCGAGCACGCGGCCATGGTGTGCGAGCAGATCACCTATCGCACCAAATCCGCGATCCGCGATGCCGCCCGCGTGTTGGGCTTCTCGGTGGAACAAGCGGATGCGCTGTCGCTCCACAGCGACCACTTCAGCGACGAAGAGCCGACGGGTCGCACGCCTAACGCCGACACTCCGCCCCCGTCCCCCTTCCCGCTTCCCCCGAGCGACACCGTCGCCGCGTCCCTCGATGCCGCCGACCGCCGCGTCCATGCCCTCCCCACGATCGTCCGCGGCCTGCGCCGCATCCCGCGCCACCGCTCGATCCACGTCGGCGGCTTCGTCCTAACGGAAGAGCCGCTCTCCCACATCGTCCCCATCGAGCCCGCCGCCATGGATGCCCGCACCGTCGTGCAATGGGAAAAGGACGACGTCGAAGTCATGGGCCTCGTCAAGATCGACCTCCTGGGGCTCGGCATGCTCACGCTCATCCAGGATTGCCTGCTCTACATCCGCGACACGCGCGGCCACACGGTCGACCTCGCCCAACTCGACTACACCGACCAGGCCGTCTACGACGACCTCTGCCGCGCCGATACCATCGGCATCTTTCAGGTCGAGAGCCGCGCGCAGATGAACACCCTGCCGCGCCTCAAACCGCGGTGCTTCTACGACCTCGTCGTCGAAGTCGCGATCATCCGGCCGGGGCCGATCCAGGGCGAGATGGTGCACCCGTATCTCCGGCGCCGCGCCCACGAAGAGGAGGTGACGTACCCGCACCCGTCGGTCGCACCGATCCTCGAGCGCACGTTAGGCGTGCCGCTGTTTCAGGAGCAAGGCATGCAGGTGGCGATCGCCGCCGCCGGATTCACGCCCGGCGAAGCCGATACGCTGCGCCGCGCGATGGGACACAAGCGCAGCCATGAACGTATGGCCGCGATCTGCGAGCGGCTCATCGAAGGCATGAAGCGCAACGGCATTCCCGAGGAGACCGCGCGCCGAATTTACAAACAGATCAACGCCTTCGCCGACTACGGATTCCCCGAGTCGCACGCGGCGAGCTTCGCCCTGCTCGTGTACGCGAGCGCGTACCTCAAGCACTACTACGCGCCCGAGTTCACCGCCGCGATTCTCAATGCCCAGCCGATGGGCTTCTACTCGCCCGGCACGATCATCGAAGACGCGCGCCGCCACGGCGTGCCCATTCGCCCCGTCGACGCCGCGCGCTCGGCGTTCGATTGCACGCTGGAGCGGGATGCGGCAACGCCCACCGCGTCACCGGCCGTGCGCCTCGGATTCCGGCTCATCAAGGGGCTCGGGTCCCGCTCGCGGGACGTGCTCGAGGCCGCGCTGAAGGGCGGCGGCCCCTTCCAATCCATCGCCGACTTCGTTAGGCGGTCGGGGCTCGACCGCCGCGCGCTCCGCGCGGTGGCCGAATCGGGCGCGCTGGACAGCTTCGTGCCCGACGAGCCGGACGCCCGCCGCCGCCGCGCCGCGATCTGGCGGATGCTCGAGGCGCTCCGCGGCGAAGCCGGCGCGCTGGCGCCCAACCGTCCCAAGCTCGACGTGCCGGCCAGCGTGGCCGCCATGTCACCGCTCGAGCTCACCGCCGCCGACTACCGGCTCACCGGCGTGTCGTTCCACGGCCACCCGCTCAAGCACCTCCGGCCGCTGCTCGAGCCTAACGGAGTGCGCACGGCGCGCGAGGTGCTGGCGCTCCCCGATGGGTCGCGCGACGTAGCGGTGGCGGGCCTGGTGATCTGCCGGCAGCGCCCGGGCACGGCCAAAGGGTTCGTCTTCCTCACGCTGGAAGACGAGACCGGGCTCGTGAACGTGGTGGTGACGCCGAAGCAGTTCGACCGGCAGGCGCTGCTCATCACGACGGCGCCGCTCTTGCTCGTGCGCGGCGCGCTGCAGGTGGAGCAGCGCGTGGTCAATCTGCGCGGCGAGGTCTTTCGCGCTCTGCGCATCGACGTGGGGGCCGAAGGCATGCGCCCCCACGACTTCCGTTAGGCAGCCGGGCCGCCGGCCCGTGCGGTCAGTACCGCCGGCGACGCTGTCCCGCGCGCTGCCGCAGCAGGAACAACCCGAGGAGCAGCGAGCCCAAGCCGATCATCGCGTACGCCGGCATCATCGTCGCCGTCTTGGGCGGCACCAGCCCTTCCTCCCTGGCCTCGTCCGCCGTCAACCGCGGCACCCGGCCGGCCGCGTACCGCCGCGCATGCGCCGGCGACGCCGCGCCCGCTCCCGCCGGCAGCCCCCGGTCCGCCGCCGGACCGGCGCCTAACGGCGACGCCGTCGAGTCGGCCAGCGCACCGGCCGACGTCTCGACGATCGGTGCAATCCCGACCGGATCCGCCGTGAATGGGACCACGCTCGGATCCAAGGACGCTTCCTTCGAGTGCTTGATGTGCAGAACCGCGGCGACCAGCCCGGCGAACAGGCCGCCGCCGAACGCGCCCGCAACCTGCCCGTTGTCGTTCGACTCGGGGAACTTGCACTCGCAGACCTGTGCGTGCGCACCAGACGCGAGCGTACTACTCACGATGAGCGCCAGCGAAGCCGCCGCGACGGATTTTCGTAGCTGCATTGTGTACTCGGAGAAGAACGGACTGCGGGAAGAACGGTCGGCTGTCCCACCGCGACCCTTGGCAGGAAGTATCTCGTCGCGGCTGCCACCACCCAGGACCCCGACGCCGGCATCGAAGATCGAGCTAGCCGCCGGCGCGCCGAACCAGTGCTAAGGAAATGCCAAACGTGAAAAAAAACAAGATGGCGGAGCAAAATAACGTTACAGGCCCAGAAACAGGCCGTACCACGCCCTCCTTCCATTTCCGCGCCGCCGGGTACCTTACCAAAGAGTCTGCGACGCCGAGCTCCGATGCCGGCCTGGTGACCCTACCGGCGAGCGCCGCCTAAAACGGGAGGAAGTCATGAGAGCACTTCGTGTTGCCGGCATCCTCGCGTCGACCCTCGCCACGCTGGCCGCGACGTCGCGCGCGCAATCCAGCACCTCATACGACAGCGCGTCGTCGGCCCGCGCCGACACATCGCGCACCGCGAGCGCGTCGCGCGCGGCCGACTCGTTGGGCACCGTTGACGTGCGCGGAACGGTCGTCAAATCCGCTGTCGTGATGCGCGACGCCAACAGCTACGTGTCGCAGCGCACCGACGATACGACGCAGTACGAGAACCTCCTCGGCACGATCCGCGTGCTGTCGGTTAATGACGGCGCGGGCTACGTCGTGCTCGCGGACGGCACGGTCTGGAAGGTGGCGCTGGCCGATCGCCCGCGCGTGGACCAATGGAAGGCGGGCGATGAGGTGATCGTACGCTACGCGCCGATCGTCGAGGGCAAGGACTTCCGCTACCGGCTGGTCAACGGGCGCGACGAATCCGACGTCCTGGTCGCGTTCCGGGGGACCGAGCAGCCCGCTGACTAACGGAAGCGCGGGCGCGCCGGCCGCTCAGGCCGCGGCGACGCGCCCGACGCGGAACGACAACGGCCACCGCACATCCAACGGTGTGTGCGCGTCGGGCCAGAAGGGCGCGATCGCTTGCTCGACCTCGAGCACGGGATCGCGCCCTTCGCGTTCCTGGAGTACGCGCGTGCCGGACCAGGTGCGCAGATAGCCGAGCACGTGATCGCGCGTCCACGATGCGACGATCGAGATTGCCGGCGCGGCGATCTCGGCGAAAGGAAACGGCACATCGCGATAGCCGCGGTCCACGAGCTTCCGCTCCGGTGCCCACGCGTCGCGCAGCGTCTCGAAGTAATAGTCGTCGATGACGTGGTCGATGGCCGGCGTGATTCGGATGAGCGAATAGCACCACGCCGCCACCACGCCTCCACGCCGCAGCACGCGTCGCACCTCGGCGAAGAAGCTCGCCGTGTCGAACCAGTGGAGCGCCTGGGCGACCGTCACCACGTCCACCGAGCCCGACGCGATCGCCGCCTCTTCGGCGCGCATGCGCACGTAGTGAACGTTAGGCAGCGGTTGGGCGTGGGCGAGCTGCGGCGCGCTGGCGTCGGTGGCGATCACGCGCTCGACGTGCGGCATGATGCCTAACGCAGCCTGTCCGTTGCCGGTGGCGCAGTCCCAGGCTGTCGTCGCGCCCGGCGCGAGATCCGCCAGCCAGGCAAACAGCTCATCCGGATAGGTCGGCCGGAAATCCGCGTACGCGGCCGCTTGTCGCGAGAAATAATCCTTGAACGCGCTCACGCCGTGCGTTGGGCGCCGCGCCGGGCCGCGCCCGCCCCGTTCTTCTTGCGTTTGCGCGGCGCGAGAATGGTGCCCCGGCACTTCGGCGATCCGCACCGGCACGGGTAGAGCTTCTCGTCATCATCCCCCGCGTCGTCTTCACGCTCGTACTGATAGTCGTAGACCAGCTCGTCGCCCGGGGCGATGGTGCGCCGCGCTTCGATCCAGATGTGGCCGGCGTCGATCACGGCCTCGCAGTTGGGATCGCACGAATGGTTGATGTAGCGCGCGTCGTTCCCGTTGACCGCGGCGTCGATGCACGTCTTGCGATCGAGCGTGAACAGGAACGTGTGGTGGCGCTCCATGTGTTCGTCGTCGTAGCGGCGGTCGGCCTCATCGTGCGACACGCGCTCGCCGGTGTACTCGATGATGCGCGTACCCTTTCGGATCTTTCTGCGGGCAAAGGCGCCGCGCCCCTGAATGGGCGAGCGCCGAATCTCGAAGTATGGATTGTGTGATGATTTCGACATGAATGACGAACGGCTGGGTTCAGCTGGCACTCTAGAGGGACCGGTCGGGCGTCACGCGCACGCGCGGCAGTTGGTCGCCTAACGATTGATCCGGCGTGAAGTCTTCGCCCGGGTTGACGAAGCGGTCCACTTCCAGTCCGTACTGCTTGTCGTACAGCTGGCGGTAGCGGCCGCGCGCGGCGAGCAGCTCATCCTGCGTGCCGCGCTCCACGACGCGCCCTTCCTCGAGCACCAGGATCTGGTCCGCGCTGGCGATGGTCGACAACCGGTGCGCGATCACGAACGTGGTGCGACCGCGGCGAAGCCGGCGAAGACCGTCCCTGATGAGCGCCTCGCTCTCGCTGTCCAGGCTCGAGGTGGCTTCGTCGAGAATCAGAATGCGCGGGTCGGCCAGAATCGCACGCGCGATCGCGACGCGCTGGCGCTCGCCGCCGGAGAGACGCACGCCGCGCTCGCCGACGATGGTGTCGAACCCGTCGGCGAAACGGCTGATGAACTCGTCGCAGTGCGCCGCGCGCGCGGCCGCCTGGATCTCGTCCATCGACGCCCCGGGCTTGGAGAAGCCGATGTTCTCGGCGATGGTGCCGTCGAACAGAAAGTTGTCCTGCAGCACCACGCCCAGATGCGAGCGGTACTCGCCTAACCGAAGGCCGGCCAGGTCGCGCTCGTCGATCAGAATGCGGCCCGACTGCGGATGGTTGAACGCCATGATGAGGCTGATGAGCGTGCTCTTGCCCGCGCCGCTCGAGCCCACGAGCGCGGTGGTCGATCCCGCCGGCGCGTGGAACGAGATGTCGCGCAGCACCGGGACGTTCTCGGCGTAGGCGAAGCTCACGTCCTCGAACCGCACGTCGCCCTCGACGTCGGGCACGCGGCCGCGCTCGGCATCGTGCTCGTCTTCCGTCGCCATCATGCGGATCTCGCGGATGCGATCGAGTCCCGCGAACGCTTCGCTCACCTGCGTGCCGATGGACGCGATCTGCACGAGCGGCGCGGCGACCAGCCCGATGAACAGCACATACGTGAAGAAATCGCCGAGCGTCATCGTGCCGTTGAGAATCGCGTGGCCGCCGACGACGATCATCAACACGCCGACCGCGCCGACAATGACAGTCGTGAACGCGGTGAGCGCCGACACGCCCGTGATGGTCCGCGCGATGTTGCGCAGCAGCTTGTGCACCCCGCGCGCGAACACGAGCTGCTCGCGGCGCTCGGCGATGTAGGTCTTCACCACGCGGATCCCGCTCAGCGACTGGCCGAGGCGGCCCGTGACGTCGGCGGTGATGACGCTCCGCTCGCGGAAGATCGGGCGCAGCTTGGTGAACGCCAGCGCCATGCCGCCGGCGAATGTGAGGAGAATGAGCAGCGTGATGCTCGTGAGCGCCCAGTTGAGCCAGAACAGCACGACTAACGCAAGCACGGCGGTGACGAGGCCGCCGATCAACTGCACGAGGCCCGTGCCTACCAGATTGCGAATGCCTTCGGCGTCGTTCAGGATGCGCGAGATGAGGATGCCCGTTTGCGTGCCGTCGAAATAGGAGACGGGCAGGCGCAGCACGTGCTCGTTCACCCGCTTGCGCATGTCGGCGATCGCGCGTTGGGCGGCGACGCTCATCACTTGCGAGAGCGCGAAGGTGGTGCCCGCCTGCACAAGCGTCGCCGCGATCACGACCAACGCGATCGGCGTCAATAAATACGCCTGGTGTTGGCCGATCACTCGGTCAATGAGGATCTTTGGACTGGCAGGCAGCACCAGACCGGCGAGCCGGTTCACGAGCATCAACGCGAGCCCAAGCCCGAGCTGGCCGCGATGGTGCCCGATCAGCTCGCGCGCCTCGGCCCAGGCGTTGGTCATGTCCACTTTCTTTTTTTCCGGCTGGCCGCGCGATGCGCCGGGACGCGCGCGGCGTTGCTCGTGTGCGATGCGCGTGGCTGGGGTTGTCATCATGGTCGCAATATAGACGTCGCGGCTGGCGCTAGCCCTCGCGCTATGCGCCGCTACTTCACGCCGAGCTGCTTGGCTACACGCTGCGTTTGATTCGAGAAAATGTCGCGCGCGGTCGCGCTGTCGGACACAAACCACTCCGCATTGCGGAATGCGCGCTCCGAGATCTCGTTGCGGTAGCGCTCGAGATACGGCTTCACTTTCGCGAAGAGCAGCAGGCCCTCGCCGCTCGTCTCGGCGAGGAAGTCGGAGTGGATGATGCCGTGACGTGCCATGCCGAAGACCATCTCCCAATACGTCGTCGTCTGGCGGTACGCCGCGTTGAGTGGATGATCGCCTTTGGTGACGCTTGCGAGCTCCTCGTACGACTTGGGCAGGAACTCGCGCATCTGTTGGCGCGACACGCGCATCGTGGGCTCGCGACGCAGCTCGTACAGCCGAAGAACCAGCTCGGCGTCGTGATGATCGGGGAAGTCTTTGGCCATTGAGAAAATCATGTGGGGACGCTGTGGCGCCGCCGCTTCGAGAGCGACAGCGAGGACGTCATCAATTTATCAGACCGTGCGCGATGTGGCGCAGGTCGCAAAACGGTCACAATGACACTGCTGAGCCCGGCGGAACAACACACCCGTCGCGGTGAATATTTCTGTGTGGGGAATGGGTCTTGCCCCTCAGGGCAAGTTATGGTAGCTAAGCCGTGTAGGCACTCCCCTCGTGGGCGACCGGGCGCATGAACCAGACGACGTGGATTCTTGTCGGATGCGCCATGGCGGCGCTCGTGGTCGCGACGCTGATCGTGCGTCGCAAGCGCGCGTCGCATCGCATCGAGGCGCTGCCGCCTCTCGTGTTCGAGGTGCACGATCGACGCGAGCCGTTGCTGAGGCCCGCCGCGTTTCGTGTCAACACGGGGTACGCGGTCGCGCCGCCCGAGCCGGTGCGTACGTACGAGCCGCCGCCACCCGAGCCTTGGCCATATGCGCCGGCGGATGGCCGCACCGTCGAGATGCCGCACGGCGGCGGTACGCCTAACGGATACCTGCCCGGCCGGCTCGAGATTACCGGCGGTCCACACCGCGGCGAGGCAATCCGTTTTCCGCGCCTCGGCGGCGGCGGCAATGTCGACTACACACTCGGCCGTGGCGAAGGGCCGCCGCGCTCCCACATCCGTCTGCCGGTGACCACCGTGAGCCGCCAGCAGGCCCGCCTGCGCTACGAGGGCGGACGCTGGAAGCTCATCAACTTGTCGCAGACCAACCCGACGGCGGTGAACGGCCAGGTGTTGCACACGCCGGAGGGCGTGCGCTGGCTGCAGGACGGCGACACCGTGGAAATGGGAGAACTGGTGCTGCTCTTCCGGTCGAGCTGATCGTTAGGCGAAGCGCTACACGACCTCGTGGCGCTCACGCGCTGCGAAGTGCTTGATCAGCCACGCCAACGCAAACACGGGCAGCGCGACGAACAACAGTACCTTGAGAATCAGCGCGCCCACTGACAGCACCGCACCGAGCACGGCGAACACGATGCCGAGCACGGCTGCGGCCGCGACGAGCAGCAACAAAATCGGCAAGCCGAGCACGGCCAGAACAACGAGCACCGGCACGGCGACGACTGCCAGAATGACAACGGCCGGCAGGCCGACGACACCGAGGAAGATTGCGGCCGGCACGAGCAGCACGAGTCCGACGATTGTGCCGAACAACACCTTCAAGACACCCATCATGATTCCGCGCTCCGCGCGCGTGTTCGAGACGTCATTCCGTACGTGCATACGGGTCGGATGTTTCACGTCTCCGGTCCGCGGCCCTCACGTGCGCGCGCCGAGGAGTCTGGCAACCGCATCGAGCGAGGCGCGATCATCCACGTCGAGCGGCATGTCGGCGTCGACGTCGACGAGTGTGACGCGGTCGGGCGACCGGGTGATGATGTCGCGAGCACCGTGGTCGCCGCCGACGGCGCGCAGCTCCGGGAACAGGGACGCGGCGAAGAGAACCGGATTGCCGCGCACGCCGCGGTAGAGTGGCGCGACGATTGGCATGCGCCGCTCGTGCCAGGCGTCGATGAGCGTGTTGATCACGGCCGTGGACACCGTCGGCTGGTCGCCCAGCGCGATGATCGCGCCGGTGACGGCGGCCGGGAGCGCGGCAATGCCGGCCTCGAGCGACGCACCGAGCCCGCGCGTGAAGTGGGGATTGTCGACGACGCGCACGCGCAGACTCGCGAGCGCGCCGCGCACGGCGTCGCGCTCGTGGCCGGTAACGACGACGACCTCGTCAATGCGCGCTGCGAGCAGGTGCTCGACCGTCCAGCGAATGACGGGTTTGCCGGCAGCGGACGCGACGAGCTTCTGCACGCCGCGGCCGTCGGCGAAACGGCGTGATGCGCCGGCGGCCAGGACGACGCCGGCGATCATCCGTTAGGCAGCCGGGCCGGCGGTCTGGGTGTCCCGAAGCTCGGTCCCTGGCCGACCGTTGCGCACGGCCACGGCTTCGGCCAGCGCCGCGAGTGCGATCTCGGCGGCGGTGCGGGCGCCGATATCGAGCCCGACGGGCACGTGCACGCGGGCCAGCGATGCGGCGTCGAACCCGTCGGCGGCGAGAAATTCGAGCAGCGCGCGGCCGCGCCGCCGGTTGCCTAACAGACCGATGTAGGCGGGGTGCTGCGCGAGCACCACGCGCAGCACCGGGAGCTCGAATTTGTAGTCGTGCGCCACCACGATCACGATCGTCGACGCGTCGTACCGGAGCTGTTCCGCGATCTCGCCGAGCGCGCCGATGCGGATCTCATCGGCATTGGGGAAGCGGTCGCGGGTGGCATAGCGCTCGCGCGCGTCAACGAGGATTACGTTCCATCCGAGCTCTTTGGCGAACGCGACCAGCGGCATGGCGACCTGGCCGGCGCCGAACAACACGAGTGTGGTGGCAGGACCGTGCAGCTCGAAGAACAGCGTGGCGCGCCGGCCGGCGGCGTCGATCTCCACCGTGCGCGACGTCGCGCGGGCGATCGCATCCAGGGCCTGGGCGGTTGCCGCCGTGTCGAGGGCGGGGTCGCCGAGTGTGCCGAGTGTCGTGCCGTCCTCGCGCACGACGAGCCGCCGCGGCCGAGCGGCACCGTCGCCGCCTAACGGAACCACTGCCACCGCGCGGCGCCCGGCGCGCGTCTCGGCGCGAATGGCGTCGTATGCGCGGACCACGGGATCGGCGTCGCTGTCGAGCTGCACCGGCTCGATCAGCACGTCCACCGTGCCGCCGCACGTGAGGCCGAGATCCCACGCCTCTTCGTCGCCTAACGACAGCGAGAGCAGCTTCGGCGTGGCCGAGCGGAGCACGGCGTCGGATTCGGCCACCACCTGTGCGTCGACGCAGCCGCCGATGGTGACGGACCCGCGGATGCGGCCGTCCTCGCCGACCCACATCTTGGCGCCTTCCTTCTTCGGCGTCGTGCCCTTGGTGGACACGAGCGTCGCCATCGCCACGCGCCGCTCGTGCCGCTTGAGCTCGTCGAGCTGGTCGAAGGTCTCGCGGAGGTCGGCCGGGTTCGTCATCGTTCGTTAGGCAGCGGACCGCCAGGTCACCGTCCACTCGAGTGTCGCGCCGGGCTCCACCGACGCCGCGTCCTGCCACGGGCCCATCGCTTCCGTCAGCGACGCCGGCGCGCCGATCGAGGGCGCGAGCGCCACGCGGTGCGCACCGCGACGGAACGGCGACCACGCCGGCTTGTCGACGGCCACGCTCATGCACGCGTTCGGCGCGCCCTCCATGGCGACGTCGAGGCGCGCACCCTCCTGCTCGATCGCCGCGCGCGCGCCATCCGCGTAGACGGTGCACGTGTACGCGCGCGCGACCGCGTCGGGCGCCGACAGGTCGAGCATCTTGTCCTTGGCCACGACGCGCGGCCACCGCATCTCCGCGCCCGGGCCGCCAATCTCGACGCCCCGTGCCGACCACACGCGCACCCGCGTCCCGTCCGCGAGCACGACGCGCGTGTCCTTGCCTAACGGAAAGACCGCGCGCGCCGACCACACGAACGGCAGCGGGACGCGGCCGTCGTTGGTCACCGCGTAGCGCATCTCCACCTGCGCCGACGCGCGCACCGCGATGCCCCGCACGAAGCGATACGCCATGCGCCGTCCCTGCCACGCGCACGACGCGAACATGCCGTCATCCCGCGTCTCGAGCGCGAACGTGCTGGGCTGCGACCACAACTCGCCGTGATCGGGAAGCGCGAGGCCGCCGTAGCGCGCGGCGTTCGACGGCAGCACGCACGGGGCCACGGTGGGAAAGCACTCGTCGATGCCGCCCGTGTCGCCGACCGCATCGTACGACGCGCCGTCGGCCGGACGCGCCGCACGCGCTCGACTGCGCCACAGCCAGTCGCGGCCGCCCATCTCCAATGACACGATCTTGCCGCCGAGTGCCGGCACGACCACCACGCGCGTGGTGCCGGCTCTCAGCTCGGCCGAGCCGAAATCGACGGGAGGAGCCGCGACCGTGGTCACGCGACGGCGCGCGGATCGAGACCGCGCGTGGCGAAGATGCGCGCCACGGCGTCGCCGATCTTGTTGTTAGGCGTGCTCGCGCCGGCCGTAATGCCCACGTGCACCGCGCCCGGCATCGCGAGCCACTCGCTCGTCACTACCTCGTTCGGCGATCCGATCGGCCGGTGCCGAATCGTTCCCGATTCGGCGTCGAGACAGGTCGCGTCTTCCACGTGATAGGTGGGGACACGCGACGCACACATCGCCGCGAGCGAGAGCGTGTTGCTCGAGTTGTAGCCGCCGACGACGACCATCGCATCCAGCGGCTGCTCGAGCAGCGCGGCCACCGCGTCCTGCCGATCCTGCGTGGCGCTGCAGATCGTATCGAACGAGCGGAAGTTGGCGGCGCGATACGCCGCGCCGTGCGCGCGCTCCATCGCGTCGCCTAACGCAGCAGCGATGGCCAGCGAGTCGCCGGCCAGCATCGTGGTCTGGTTCGCAACCCCGATGCGTGCCAGGTGCACGTCGGGATCGAACCCGGGCGACGCGGCGTGGGCGAATCGAGCCAGAAACGCGTCGCGCATGCCGTGCCCTTCCACGTACTCGCACACGAGTCGTGCCTCGGCCATGTCGCGCACGATGAGAAACGCGCCGCCCTCGTGGCGACGCACCTGCGACGCCGTCGCGCGCGTCTCTTCGTGATAGTGCTTGCCGTGGATCACCGCCGTGAAGCCGTCGCGCGCATAGGTCTCCACGCGCTTCCACACGTTGAGCACCGAGCCGCACGTGGTGTCCACCACCACGCAGCCAATGTCCCGCAGCGTCGCGAAGTCCCGCATCGTGACGCCGAACGCCGGTATGATCACGACGTCGTCGGGCGTCACGCGCGAATAGTCGAAGCCGCCCCCCGCCGCTCCCGGTTCCGGAAGCAGGATCTCGACACCCATCGCACGCAGCTTCGCGTTCACGTGCGGATTGTGGATGATCTCGCCGACCAGCACGACCCGATGGTCGGGAAACTTCGCGCGCGTCTGGTAGGCGTATTCGACCGCGCGCTCGACACCGTAGCAGAACCCGAATTCGCGCGCGAGGTGCACCGTCGTGTCGCCGGCGGTGAGGACGAACCCGCGCTCGCGCAACAGATCGACCAATCGACCCGAGTAGTCCGTGTCGAGCGTGGCCGCGACTTCGGCTTTGAGGCCGAAGCCCTTTCGGAAATACGTGGAGTCCGCGGGGTCGGGCATCCAGTGAAATCTAGCGCCCGCCCCGAGTCTCCCGCATCTACTTTTTCGGCTCGAGAATGTCGCCGATACGGTGGTCGGCCGCCTCGAGGTGGAAGCGCGACTCCCGGTCGGCCGCCTTCGGGATCGCCTGACGGATCTGCTGCCTAAGCGACACGAGCTCACCACGCAGCTCCGACTTCGCGTCTTCCGAGAGTGGAATATTGCGCCGTCCGAACGGATTGCGCGGCGGTCCCGCCGGCCGCGACGACTCGTCCGGCGGATTCAGTTTATTGTCGACCTGCGTCAGGTAGACCATCTGCAGCGACCGGCGGTATGCATCGATCGACACGCGGCCGGACGACAGCTCGGTCCAGATCCCGTGCTGCAGGTCATCCAACATGTTGGCGAGCGGATAGACCGTGCTGCGGTCCTTCGCCATGGCTTCTTCTTCGATCAGCCGGTTCATGCGGTTGTCGTTCAGCACCGACGCGAGCACGCGCGACTGCGCGGCCACGACGCGGTTGATCACACCTTCCGCCTCGATGCGCCGGCTGAGCTCGGGGCGAATGAGATATGACGGCGTGTGGAACACGTTGTCGGTGAGGAATTTCATCGCCGCGACTTCTCGAGCGCGAGAGAGCGGCGTGTACACCGGCCCCGGCTGGCTACCCGACTTGTACTGCACTTCACCGCCCGCGATGACTGTCACGACGTGCGTCGCTTCGGTGGCCCACTGGCCGACCGTGCGATCGTAAATCTCGCGCATGTCGCTGTTGTCCTCGCCCTGCTTGGTCGTTGCACCGGCGATGTAGCCGGCCACTCGCGAGATGTTCTTGAAGCCGTACGTCGTGGCCCACACCGGATCCGCGTCGCCTACCGCTTCGGTGAGCGTGCCGTAGTCGCCGAAGTCGTTGCTTTCCGAGAAGCGGTACCACGGCACCGTGTCCTGCTCCATGGCCCACTTGTCCAGCGTTGGGCGCTCCTCGTCCGGCGTCTTGGCATCGGGGATCGGGGTGTAGCCCCACATGATCGCGTACTTGTCGTACGGTCCGATGCGCGGGACGATGTCGTCGAGCGCGATGTTGTCTTCCGGTTGGGCGACGTAGTTGAAGCGCGAGTAGTCCATGATGCTCGGGCTGTGGCCCATCTTGTGGACCCACGTCGCGCTGCGCACGCTGTCGGCCGGATAGGTGGAGCTGCCTAACTGATCGTGCCTGAGGCCCAGCGTGTGGCCGATCTCGTGCGCCACGACGAACTCGAGCAGCCGGCCCATGAGCGAGTCGGGCATCGGGAACGACCGTGCGCGCGGATCGAGCTGCGCGGCCTGCGTGAAATACCAGTCGCGCTGCAGGTTGAGCACGTTCTGGAAAATCCGCACCGAGCCGTTGAGGATCTCACCGGTACGCGGGTCGCTCACGTGCGGTCCGACGGCGTTCTCAGTCGTCGACGGCAGCCATCGGATCATCGTATGTCTGATGTCTTCCGGCGACCACGACGTGTCGTTCGCCGGCGGATCCTTGGCGATGATCGCATCCTTGAAGCCCGCAGCCTCGAACGCCACCTGCCAATCCGTAATCGCCTTCCGGATCCACGGCTTCCATTGCTCGGGCGTCCCCGGATCCACGTAGTACACGATCTGCTTTTTCGGGACGCAGAGATTGCCCTCGCGCTGGTCCGAGCACTCGAGACGATAGCGCGTGATGTACTGGCGGCGCGCGGCGCGTTGCTCGAGACCGAAGTCGACCTGTTGAATCGAGAAGAACCCGACGCGCTCATCGAACCGCCGCGGCATCATCGGATGATCGGGCAGCCGCACCAAGCTCCAGTGCGCCAGCACGCTGATCGCGGGCGTCTCGCCCTGCGCCTGGGGTATCGGCGACGGCGCGCCACCTCGACCCCCTACCGGTGTCGGCGTGCCGGTCTGCGCGGCTTGAATTTCGACGTTGTCCGGAAACGCCGCCGCATTTTCGATGTACGAGCGGCGCTCGTCGATGCGTCCGCGGATGGCCGCGAACTCCGGAACCTGCGTCGTATAGAGGCGCGTGACGTCGATGACGGCCGCGCTGTCGGGGCCGTACGCCTCCACGTTGAAGATCGCCACGATCGGCGCGTAGTTGGCCGCCTGCACCGCGCGATACACCGAGAGCGTCGTGTCCGCCGTGATCGAGAACGTAGGCGAGCGAAGAATGATGCGATCACCGCTGCGCTGCCAGGTGAGCGTGCGCTCGCCGAATTCGTCGCCGCCATATTCGCCGAACTGGCCCGGCGGCAGATCGGGCTCCGAGGCCGCGGCGCGGTCGTAGCGCCCAACGAGCAGCATGTCGCGACCCAGTTCCTTCTCGGGAATCTCGAAATAGAGATGGTCGCACTGCACGTGCACGATGAACATGCCGCGGTAGGTCTTTGCGGCGCGCGTGATCACCCGATCGTACGGGCGCGGATGTCCCGGACCCGTGGCGACCACGCGCGAAACGCCGGTGTCTCCCGCCGCAGCAGCCGCAGCCGCGCCGGCGCCCGCGCCGGCAGCCGGCGCACCTCCGCCCCCTCCTCCGGCACCGCCGCACACAGAGCCGCGCTCCGGGCGCTGCGCCGCAACCATTGTCGTCGCCGGTTGCCGCGCTGGCTCTGGCGCCTGTTGAGTTGGCTTGTGGGCGCAGGCAGCCGCGGACGCGGCCGCCAGGGCGAGGGCGGGAATGAGCGATCGATTCGTCACAGGTATACCGCCAGCAAGGAGTAGAGCGCTCGTCACGACCTGCGGCTGGTCGAACCGAGCAAAGGAGCGGAGACAAACTAACGACGCATGAACCTTCCGAATCGCTGAAAGTTTCAGGTCCGTTTTTGGAACAGCGATCTTGGTGCTCCGCTCGCCGAATGCAAGGGGTAAATCGAGTGGCGACGCGCCCTATCGACGGTTTAGGATTTACAAGATGCCCCACCGCCGCCTCAGGCCAATTTCCACTCACCGGTCACCCCATGATTTCTGACGGCGGCGACAAACCCGCACCGCTCATCAAGCCGCCCGCGCTGGTGAAAGGCGACGCGATCGGCGTGGTCGCTCCCTCGTACGCACCGCGCCCGGGATGGCTCGTTCGCGGCGTGAAGGCATTGGAGCACGTCGGCTTCAGCGTTGTGCTCGACCCCGAGATCTCCAAAGGCCGCCGCTTCAAGCGGGCCGAAGACGAGCGACGCGCCGAGAATTTCATGGGAGTGTGGTTGGATCCGAAAGTGAAAGCGGTGGTCGGCGGGACGGGCGGCTACGGCGCGGTGCGCATGCTTCCGTACCTCGAGCCCGAAATTTTCCGCCGCAATCCGAAGCCCTTCGTCGGCTACTCGGACATCACCGCGCTCCACTTGTGGCTCATGCGTCGCGCCGGACTGCGCGTGTTCCACGGGCCCACCGTGGACGATCTCATTCCGAGCGCGCGCGACCCGACGATGGCGTCGCTGCTCAACGCGCTCATGATTCCCAAGCCGCCGACAAAAATCGGCAAGGGCATGGCGCGCGTGCTGCGCCCGGGCCGCGCGACGGGCCGTCTCATCGGCGGCAACCTCTCGTTAGTCCAGCAGACGATCGGCACGCCCTACGAGGTCGACACGCGAGACGCGATCCTCTTCCTCGAGGAGACGCGCGATCCGATGAGTGTGCTCGACGAGCGCCTCGTGCATCTGCGCGCGGCGGGACTGCTGCGCGCCGTGAGGGGTATCGTGTTCGGCCAGCTCTCGATCGACCGCTCCGAGGAAGACGAGTTCGAGGACTTCCTGCTCGACCTCGTGTCTGACCTCAACGTGCCCGTGCTGGCGGACTTCCCGGCCGGGCACGAGGTGCCCAACCTCACCGTTCCGTTAGGCACCGACGTCGAGCTGGTGGCCGAGGATGCGGGCGGCTGGATCGCCTACCGAGAGGACGCGCTCGAGGAACCGCCGCGCGAGCCGCACCCGCCCAAGGACGCCGTCACGCCGGCCAGCGTGGAAGCCGCACCGCAGCCACGCGAGCCCGCGGGCACGGCGCACTGAACGCCTAACGCGCCGGTTGGGCGCGCGGTGCGTCCAGCCACCGCTTGCCCGCCTCGCGCGCGGTCTCGCTGTCCATCACGTAGCGCTCCACCGCCTGCACCACGCCGGCTGGCAACGGCACTTTGGCGAAGTCCCGGCGCGACACGCATACGAGCACCTGGTACGCCGCCGCGTGCAGCGACAGACCAGTCGCATCGAGCACGTCGAAATTGATGGTGAGCGATGACTCGCCGACGCGGCTGAAGTACGTCACCACCTCGAGCCGGTCGTCGAGACGCGCCGGCCGGTAGAACTCCGTGTGCATGACCTTGCGCGGCAGCCAGATGTCGTAGCGCTCGAACATCTCGCGGAACGGCAGGCCGCACGCGCGGAAGATTTCCGTCTCCGCGAGCTCGTAAAACCGGATGTACGCACCGTAGCAGATGATGCCCGCGAGATCGATGTCGCCCCAACGGACGTACTCGGCCACCACGAACGGCGTCTTGGACATACCATGAATGTAGAGCGCGCCCGAGGTGGTGTCACGCGAGCCTGGCCGGTGTGCGCCTCGCACGTTAGTTATTCCGATGCGGGTCGCGCGTGATACCGGTGTGCGCTCGCGTGGAGGCAATAATGGATGATCGAGAATCCACGGGCAGACGCTCGTTCCTGCGCGCCGCAGTCCTCGGCGTCGCCGCACTCTCGCTGAGCGGCCGCGAGCTGCTCGGCGCCGCCCGTGGCCCGGGCGACGACATGCCCGACGCCGCCAAGAAAGTGCTGCGCGAGCACTTCGGCACGCGAACCATCAAGGATGGTCACGTCAGCCTCGACCTGCCCGAAGTCGCGCCCGACAGCCGCGAGGTCCCGATCTTCATCGAGACCGATCTGCCGATGGATGCCGGCCACTACGTGAAGGCGATCCACCTCATCGTCGACCACAACCCCGACATCTACGTGGCCGGCTTCGAGCTCACGCCTGCGTTAGGCAAAGCATCGATCGACACGCGCATCAAAATGCGCCGCAGCTCGCAGGTGCGCGCGATCGTCGAGACCAACACGGGCGAGTTGTGGTGGGCGCACAAGCTCGTGTACACCACGCTCAACGGTTGCGTCTGACATGACACCGGCCGCGACCCCGCTCACCGGCGACGCACGGATTCTGCTCCCGCCGGCGATCCAGAAAGACGCCGTGATCTACGTACGTGCGCTCGTGGCGCACCCCATGTACACGGGCATGTCGCGCGACGAGCAGGGCGCGCTCATCCCCGAGTACTACATCAAGACCGTCGACGTCACGTACGGAGGCCATCGCGTCGCGCGCTTCCAATGGACGTCCGGAATCAGCCGCGATCCGTACGTCGCGTTTCCACTGCGCGCCACGCACGAAGGGCCACTGCATATCGCGTGGACGGACACCAAGGGCCGCGTCTACACGCAAACTGCCGCCATCGCTTTCGGCGGGTGATGTGCCGCGCCGCGACCACGGCCGCGGCGATCGCCGTGCTCGCGGGCCACGCCGCGGCCGCCCAACGGACCGTCGTTCCGCAATCGCTGAGCGCCGACTCGGCCACGCGCGCGGCGATCGCCACACGGTATCCGCGCGACCGCTCGGACACGCTGCCCGCGTTCCCGCTGCACGAGCTGGCCCCCGGCGTCTACGCCGTGTTAGGCGACACGGGGCGCGGCGTCGAGGGCCGGCCTAACGCAGGATTCGTCGTCACACCTGCCGGCGTCATCGTGATCGACGCGCTCGCGAGCCCGGGCGAGGGCCGCGTCCTGATGCGCACCATCCGCACGGTCACGCGGGCGCCGGTCCGCTACCTCGTGCTCACGCACCATCACCCCGACCATACGTTTGGCGCCATCGTCTTCAAGCGCGCCGGCGCACGGATCATCGCGCATCCCGATCGCCGCACGCTGGCCAACATCGACGGCGACGACCGCCTCGCGAGCGATTGGACCGGCGTGATGGGCCTCGAGCAAATGCGCGGTTTCGCTTACGCCGACACGCCGGACATTGCAGTCCGGCACGATACGCTCCTCGCCGTCGGCGGCCGGCGCATCCAGATCATCCGGCCCGGCCCCGCGCATACCGCCGGCGACCTGATGGTCTGGCTTCCGGTTGATCGCGTACTGTTCGCTGGCGACGTCCTCGTCGAAGACGGCGTCTCGATGATGGTCGACGGCAGCTCGACCGCGATGCTGGGCGCTCTGGCGCGCATCGACTCGCTGAATCCAAGAATCGCCGTGCCGGGACATGGACGGCTCGCTCCGCAGCCCGCACGTCTCGTCGCCACCACGCGATGCTACGTGCTTGCCCTGCGTGATTCGATGCGCCGGGCCGTGGCCGACGGCGTGCGCATGGGCCAGGCGCTCGATCGGTTGCCTCCGGTCGATCGTGACCGTCCGGTGTCGTTGCATTCGCGCCTCCGGCGCAACGCCGTCCGCGTGTACAGCGAGATGGAGCAGGCCCTGCTCGGCTCTCCGCCATCCAGGCAAGCCCTCGCCGCCGAATCCGGCCAGCTCGCCGGCTGCCAGCGCTAGTCCAGACGCCCGCTCGACCGCCCCGCGGTGCAACGCTCGGAGAGCGTTGCCGGGTCGGCGCTTAGCCCTCAAGGGCGCCGGCAACGGACCGATACTCCTGGGTGACCGCGGGCAGTATCGGCGGTCGCCGCAATCCCTTGGGTCCATTCGGCACCGCGCTGCGGAATGCCGGCCGTCCTCCGTTAGACGAGTCGCTCACGACATGCATTGGTTAGCACAGATCGCCCAACGCGCGGGTCTACCGCGCGCCGAGAGCCTGGATATTGCCGCCGACATGTCGACGCCGATGGCCTGGGCCGGCGTGGAGCAGCATTGCGGGCTGGGCGAGGATGAGCTCGTGCGCGCGGTCGCGGCGGCAACCGGACTCGTGGTCGCGAACCTCGCCGACGCCCACCCGCCCGCACGCCGCCTCGTGCCAGATCGCATCGCGCGCCGCTGGGATGTGATCCCGCTGCGCGAGACCGACAAGCACATCGTCGTCGCGACGAGCGATCCGTCTAACGTCGAAGCCGAGCAGGCTATCGCGTTCGCATCAGGCCGCCGCGTGATGTTCGAGATCGCCAGTCCGGCGATGTTGCACGCGGCCCTGGCCGTGCCCGGCCAACCGATCGCGCCCGCGTCGACCACGCCCGTGAACGGCACCAGGCCGATCGCGCCGGGCGGACTGCCGCTCGACGCCGCCGGCATCGCGCAGCTTGCCGACAAGTTGATCGCCGACGCCATCGCCGCCGGTGCGAGCGACGTCCAACTCGAGCCCGCCAGGACCGGCGGCATCGTGCGGTTCCGCGTCGACGGTGTCGTTAGGCCCTACGCCGAGTATGACGCGACGGACTTCGAGCGGCTCGTCGCGCGCGTGAAAGCGATGGCGCGTCTTGCCACCGCGGTGCGCACGCGTCCGCAAGAAGGGCGGATCAAGCTTTCGGCCGGTCCCGCTGGCGGACTCGAACTGCGTGTCGCCACCATCCCGACACGCGACGGCGAGCGCGCGACCGTCCGCATTCCCACGCCCGGCGACGCGCGTTCGCTCGAAGACCTGGACGCGATGCCTGACGATCTGGCGCGGCTTCGCGAGCTCGTCACGGCGCGCGCCGGTCTCGTGCTCGTGTGCGGCGCGCAGACCTCGGGCCGCACCACCACCGCGTACGCCCTGGCGCGCGAGATCGTCGCGCGCGGCACGCCCGTCACGAGCATCGAAGATCCGATCGAGAGCTGTGTTCCCGGCGTGTCGCAGATGCAGGTCGACATGCGCACCGGTCTCACCGTCGCCGCGCTCACGCGCGAGGCGATGGCCGCCGACGGCGCCGCCATTCTCGTGGGCGAGCTGCGCGATCGCGAAACGGCGGACCTCGCCGTGCAGGCTGCGACGACGGGACACCTCGTGGTCGCGGTACTCCAGGCCTCGAGCGCACTCGGCGCCATCGATCGGTTAGGCGAGCTCGGACTGGGGCGCACGCGCATCGCGGCCGCGCTGCACGGCGTCGCCGCGCAACAGCTGCTGCGCCGCGTCTGCGCGGCCTGCGGCGGCAAGAGCGGCGCGCCGGCGTGCACCGGCTGCGGTGGCAGCGGACTGCGCGGCCGCGTGCCCGTATTCGAGATCGTCGCCGCGCAGCCGCCGCTCCGCGAGCTGATCGCCGACGGTGCACCACCGTCCGCATTGCAGCGCCACATGGCGGCCGTCGGATCGCGCTCGCTGCACGACGACGCCGCCGCGCGCGTCGCGGCGGGCCACACGACCCACGAGGAAGCGGAGCGCGTCCTCGGCGCCGCACCGCGGTCTG
>DATJET010000213.1:0-2569 GCA_035496295.1 Gemmatimonadaceae bacterium | reverse complement strand
GGGACGTCGAGCAGGCGCAGGAACACCGACATCTGGCCGCGATGGTGGATCGCGTCGCTGAGCAGAAACAGTCTCGCGAACGCGACCCGCGGCAGTGTGTTGAGCGTCTTGCCGCCCATGCGGAAGCTCCACCCACCGGCCGCTGCCGCGTCATCGAGCTTAGCGAGCGCGGCGCGCGCTGCGTTGCACCCCTGATCGAACGTCGCCAACAACGCACTCGTCGACGCGGGAACCGGGAACGACTCCCAGTTGCCGACGTCGAGGCCATCGTCATGAACCACGCCCGCCATCCAACCCGGCGCATTCGCCATCCACGATGCGAGCTGGCCGAGCGACATCGATCGCGGGTGCGGCCTCCAATCCTTCTTGTCGAGCGGTACGCGCTCGAGCACGCGGCGCGTGGTCGGCGCCTCGTGATCGAATTCCTGAATGATGGGATCCACCAGCCGCATGGGCCCTCCTCGTGCTGCTGTTCGTGTGCCTAACGGCCGACGTCCGCCGACGCGTGCGCCTGGATCGTGTCGAACGCCATGCGCACGAACGCCGCGTCGGTCCACGGCTGCCAGCCGTGCGGCTTGAGCGGACGTCCGTACGTGAACGAACCGTCGTAGTGCGGTGCGGTCGTGCTGTCGAGAAAATCCTGCAAGAGATAACAGGCGAGGTTGAGATAGTAGCTGTCCATCTCGCCGACCACGACGTGGAGCTTGCCGCGAAGCGGCGCACCCACCGTGCCCCAACGGTTCCGCAGATACACACGGAGATCGTAGCCGTGATCGCGCATGTAGGCGGCCACGTCGTGGTTCATGTGTCCGCTGCGCTTGTCCCACAGCGCCGCGGGATAGCCATCGGCATCGGTCGGACCGAACACCGCCTCCCACGCCTCCAGCTGCTCGCCCGAGCGCCCGTGCGTGCCTAACGCATCCTCGAGCTGGCTCTCCTGCCGCATGGTGATGGTGGGCATGCCGCTGTTCTCACGCTCGGCGGGCACTTCGGACGCGACCCACGGGCTGCGCGCGATGACGAATGCGCTCGTGTCCTCGTAGATATTGCTCAGCTGGTAGCGGCGGAAGTCGACCGGATCGGGATAGAGGCCCCAGGCTCCGCCGAAGAAATCGGGATGGTAGATCTGCAGCGCGAGCGCCTCCCACCCGCCGGTGGACCCGCCGATGAGGATGCGCGCGTACGGCTTGGCGATGATCCGGAATTGTTTTTCGAGTTCGGGGATGAGCTCCTGAATGATTGCGTCTCCGTACGGGCCGTCGTTCGCCGAATTCACGGCGTACGAATCGTCGTAGTACGGCGTCGGATGTTGGAACGTGATCGCGATCACGCGCGGAAAGCTGTCGCTCATCCACGCCCGTGCGAATTCGTAACCGGGCTCGCGCTCCGTTAGTAAGCGACGGCGAGCGGCGTGGTCGGCGGTTTCGAGCGTGCCATCCGGATCGAAGCCGAACGGCGCTGACAGCGTGAAATGACCCTGTTCGTAGATCACAGGATAGTGCTGATCCGGATGCTCGCCGTATCCCGCCGGCAACAGCACCGTGGCGCCAAGGTACATCGGGTGGCCCCAAAACGCGGTGAGCAGCCGGCTCTGGATTTTGATGTGCTTCACCCACTTCGTGTCCGCCGGCAGCGCGATGGGCGGCAGCGTCCGGGTCAGCGTTAGGCGGACGGTCTGCGCCGTGTGCGGGTCGAGGTGGATGCGCTGCGGTTCGCTCACCAGGTTGCCGGGCGACTCGTTCCACTTCTGTCCTTCCCACTGGTCCTGGTGCAGCCACAGCGTGCGGCCGTCCGCGCGGTGAAATTCGGTGTACACGTTGAAGACGGCCTGCACCCAGTAGTCGCCCGCCGGCAGCGACGCGAGGCTGCGCAGCGGATAGCCCGCGGCGTGCGCGTCGATGATCACCGCTTGGCCGGGCGGCAGCGCGCGCACATCGGTGCCGAAGAACGGCGTGCTGCGCGCGAGCTCGCCTGCTTGCAGCCTCGGCTCCGGCGTGCCGTCCCTGGCGACCGCGACGTATGCACGCCCCGTGCGCGCCGATGCGCTTTTCGGGAACGCGACCTCGAAGCGCAATCCCGTTGCCGGTTGTGCAGCGACGGTTCGCGCGATAGTCGGCGCGAGGATCGTGCACGCTGCGAGCAGTAGAGTCCGGTTCATGACGATTTGTTTGTGAACATGAGGCGCTGCAGTGCGATCGAGCCGTCGATGTTGCGTCGACTCCCGATACGCCGCAAGAGCATCGCGCACGCGGACGTCAGGAGTCTGTTGTCGTGCTTGCGTTGCGTGACGCACCATCGTATGCTCGCGCGAAATGGCCGGCACGTCCGGCTTCTGCGTGACAACGCATCCCACCGTGTTTTCCGCGTGGCGACGTGACGCCAATGTCGGTGCTCAAGGCCGCGTCCCGCGTTGCAGTTGCTCGTGCGTTTTCATCTTGGTTCAGCCGGGAGGAGCTATGCACACACGCTTGGTCCGATGGGCCCTGTTCGCGGCGCTCGTCACGCCCACGGTTCTCGTGGCGCAGCAGCGCCGTATCAGGGGGACGGTGACCGACGCGGCGGACGGCCG
>DATJET010000212.1:0-3730 GCA_035496295.1 Gemmatimonadaceae bacterium | reverse complement strand
CTGGTGCGCCTTCACGACGCCGTCGCTGCCGCCGCCCTTCGCGAACTGCAGGAACTTGCCCACCATCGCGTCGGTCGCACCGAACGAAAATCCGGTCTCGCCGAGATACTTGGCGCCCCACACCTTGAGCCCGTCCAGGTGCTCCACGCCAGCCTGGAACTCCGCCGTCGAGATCACGCTCTGGTCGTCCTTGAACATCGACAAGTACACCATCTTGTCGCCGCAGATGCCGCTGTTGAGCGTGATCACCGCGAGCGCCGGCGCCAGCAGCGTGTGCTTGCGATACCACCGCGCGAACGCGAACGGCTGCCGATGCAGTGCGCTGCCGCCGTCGCGATTGCGCCAATGCTCGGCCGCTTCCGAAAAGAACGTGCGCATCTGCGACGTCTCATAGAGCCGCCAGAACAGCTTCGCCAACATCTCCGCGCCCGCGATGAGGACGCCGGCAATCAAACCGGCACCGGCACTCGCGGCGGCAAGGCCCATGCTCGCGGCGCCCTTCATTGCCGTCCACATGCCCTCGCCGATGCTCACGGTCATCGCGCGGTGAATCGTGTCCACCACCATCTTCGGGTGACCCGAGCTGAACTCCACGTCGCGCGATGACTTCCACGCCTTGAATCGCGTGATGGCCGCGTCGACCGATACAATGATCCCCTTCCCCAGGTCCAGGGCGCCGGACAACAGACCGGCGGCGAGCGCACTCTGCGTCGCGCTCACGGCGGCGCCCACGGCGGCTTTGACTAACGACGCCGGCAGCTCGCACTTCCACTTTTCTTTCAGCGACTCGAGCAGACCCTTCGCCACGTCCTCGAACCATCGCTTCACTTTCTCCATCACCGTCATGAGTTTTGTCTGCTGATCGGGCTTGAGGATCAACGGCTTGGTGGCGCCCCACCCCGCGTTGAGGATCTCGTTCCCAGGCACCATGACCAATCCCTGAAAGTTCGAGACGGCGTTCGCGGTCGCATTCTTGAGCCCGTCCGACGCGCCGGCGTACGACAGCGCGCCGCCCGCAATCGACAAGCCGCCCTCGAGCAGCACGTTGAAGATCCGCGGCGACACCGTGAGGTGCGAAAACAAGTAGATCACGCCGAGCCGCGCGTTGATCAGGTTTTCGTGCATGAAGTTAGGCGTCGTGCCCCATGCCTGGTCGGTATCGCCGCCCTTTTCCACCTGCGTGGTGAGCAGCTCCACGTAGCCATCTTTGTTGCGGCGCGACTTCTTCCACGCGTCACCCGCGCCCTGCGTCTTCTTCCACGCGTTCAGCGCGTTCTTCACGCGCGTGAGCGCGGCCGCACTCTTGTCCGTTTGGTACGCTCGCAAGGCGGTGTCGAGCGCGCGGAGCTCGTCGCTCCGGCGTGCACCGAGCGATTCGGTATGCTTGATCCAGTCGTCGAACTGCACAAGCGTCGTGGCCATCGTGGTCTCGGTCTCGAAGGGAAGGCGCGGCCGCACGCCTGTATCAACGGGGGCGACCACACGGGGCGGCACCGCGCGTGAGCGGCGGCAGGCAGGAAGATACTACGACCTGGAGGTCGTTCCCGCAAAACACCGCTCCTTCGCAGTGGCCGGGACAGTCGCCGCCGCCCCCGGCGAGTGCCATATTCCGTGTCATGCCTTTCCGCCTGACGAGCACCGCCGGCGACCAGAGCTTCGAGCTACAAGACGGTGCGACCCTCGTCGTCGGACGCGCGTCGGTGAGCGATCTCCCGGTGATCGACCCGACCATCTCGCGCCGCCACGCCGAGCTGACGAGCACGGGCCTCACGATCCGGGTGCGCGACCTGGGCTCGAGCAACGGCACCTTCGTCAACGGCGCGCGCGTAACGGAGGCCAGCGTTAGTCCGGGCGATACGATCGCGTTCGGCAAGGTCCCGTTCCGCGTGACCAACATCACGCGGCCGCTCGCGACCCTGGGTTCGGAGCTGCTGCTCGACGAAGCGACGCCGACGGTGCGCGGCTCGACCATCATCCGCGAGCGTCCGTACGGTCAGCCCGGCGGCTTGTCGCGCGTGATGCACGCCACGAACCTCGCCGAGGCCAAAGCGCAGACCGTGATGACCGATGAGCACGCGGTCACGGCCAAGAAGCTCGCGCTGCTCCTCCAAGTCTCCAAGCAGTTGTCCCGTGCGATTGCCGTCGACGCGCTGCTCGACTCGATCGTCGGCGTGGTGTTCCAGATTCTGGACGTGGACCGCGTAGCCATCGAGCTGCTCGACGGCAACGGCGCGCGGGCCCAACGCATCTCGCGCGATCGCCGCGGCGAAATGGCCGGTCGCGCGATCCCGCAGTCGATTGCGCGCAAGGTGGTGGACGAAAAGGTCGCGGTGCTCTCGGACAATGCGCCGCAGGACGAGCGCTTCGGCGGGCAGTCGATCCTCATGCAGAGCGTGCGGTCGGCGATGTGCGCGCCGCTCATCGGCAGCGAGGATCGCGTGCACGGCGTGCTCTACGTGGACAACCTCACCACCACGCAGCGCTTCGACGATGACGACCTCGACTTCCTCGTCGCGTTCTCGAACATCGCCGCCGTGGCGCTCGAGAACAGCGCGTTCGCCGAGCGCAGCCGGCGCGAGACACTCGTGCGCAGCAACTTCGAGCGATTCTTCGCGCCCAACCTGGCGGCACGGATCGCCGGCTCGCCCGACGCCGTCCAGTTAGGCGGCGACAAGCGAACGGTGGCCGTCCTGTTCAGCGACATTCGCGGCTTCACGGCGCTCTCCGAGGACATGCGCCCCGACGACGTGGCGCGTCTGCTCAGCGAGTACTTCTCGGTCATGGTCGAGGTGGTGTTCCGGCACAACGGCACGCTCGACAAGTTCATCGGCGACGCGATCATGGCGCAGTGGGGCGCGCCGATTGCCGGCACCGACGACGCGGGGAGCGCCATGGCGGCGGCGCTCGAGATGATGCGCGAGCTGGACACGCTCAACGCCAAGTGGCGCGCGCAGGGCCGGCCCGCGCTGCAGATCGGTGTGGGTCTCAACTACGGTGAGAGCTTTGCAGGCTACATCGGGTCCGAACGCCGGTTGGAATACACCGTGATCGGCGATGCAGTCAACACCGCCAGCCGTTTGTGCGCGGCGGCAGAAGGCGGCGAGATTCTGCTCTCGGGCGAGATGCGCGCGGCGCTCTCGGCGCCGCCGCCGATGGTGGAGCGCGGGACGATGGAGCTGCGCGGCAAGAGCCAACCGATTCCCGTGTACAGCGTGGTGTCGTGAGCACGGTCCTACCCGACGGATACATCGCGCTCTCGGCGCGGTCGGCCCAGGGCGTGGGCCTCATGAGCCTGCGGGTGCCGCTCGAGCTTGCGTTAGGCTCGGGCTCGTTCTACGCGTACGCCAAGCAGATGCCCGACGCGCGCACGCTCGCGGGTCGCGGTGTTGCCTACGCGGTCATGCTCCCGGGCGACGCGGCGCGGGTCGTCGTGCGCCGGTCGCGCCACGGCGGCCTGTTCGCCGCGCTCACCGGCGACCGGTTTACGGCGCCGACGCGCGCGCCGTACGAGCTCGACACGGCACTTCGCCTCACTGAGTTAGGCGTGCGGACGCCCGAGGTGATCGCGTTTGCCACGTACCCCGCCGGGGTGCTCCGTCGCGCCGACGTCGTCACGCGTGAGATCCCGGGGTCGGCCGACCTCGCGGCGGTGCTCGCCGAGCCGATGTCCGAGGACCGCCGCCGCGCCGTGCTCGCGGCCGTCGCACAACTGATCGCCGAGCTCACGCTC